>JAZFTL010000393.1:0-5542 GCA_036446675.1 Thermoanaerobaculia bacterium | reverse complement strand
TGTAGATCACTTCGTACCCGGCATCCCTCAGCGCCCGAGCAACGATCTTCGCGCCTCGGTCGTGGCCGTCCAAGCCTGGTTTGGCGATCAGAACACGATACGATTTCTTCTTCATCGGAGTGAAATACTAGCAGGTCTCCTAGGGTTCATGGCCTCAAAAGACGGCCGGTTCCTCGTATGATCCGAAGACGTCGCGCAGCGCATCACTGACTTCACCCACCGAACAATATGCTTTGACGCACGCCAGAATACGCGGCATGGTGTTTCCATCTCCCTCGGCGCAAGCCTTCAAGGCTCCCAGGGTCTTTTCCACGTTGCCCCGATCCCTCATTTTCTTGACTCGATGCAATCGGTCGATTTGCTCGGAGGCCAGATCGTCGGATATGTAGAGGACCTCTACGGAGTCATCCGCCTCCGACTGAAATGCGTTCACCCCAACCATGATCTTCTCGATCTTCTCCAGCGCCAGCTGATAGGTATAGGCCGAGTCCATAATCTCGCGCTGTGGAAATCCTGCCTCGATCGCTTCGACCATGCCCCCCCAACTGTCGATTTGACGAAAATATTCCAGCGTACCGTCGACCATTCTTTGAGTGAGCTCTTCGACCAAAAAGCTTCCTCCAAGCGGATCAACCGAGTTGGCGACACCGGATTCATGCGCCAGGATCTGTTGCGTCCGCAGAGCGATTCGAGCACTGTCTTCGGTGGGGAGAGCCAACGACTCGTCCAGCGCATTGGTGTGAAGAGACTGGGTTCCGCCCATGATCGCTGCGAGTGCCTGAACTGTGGTCCGGACAATATTGTTGTAGGGCTGCTGTGCAGTCAGGGAGCAGCCGGCGGTCTGGGTGTGAAACCGCAGCAGCCAGGAGCGGGAATCCTTCGCCTTGAAACGCTCTTTCATTACGGTAGCCCAGATCCTTCTAGCCGCCCTGAATTTGGCGACTTCCTCGAAGAAATCGTTGTGGCTATTAAAGAAGAACGAAAGGCGTGGCGCAAAGCTATCCACATCTAGGCCGGCGCGAATACCGTAGTCGACATACTCGATGCCGTCCCGCAGGGTGAAGGCCAATTCTTGAAGTGCCGTCGAGCCCGCCTCGCGAATGTGATATCCGGAGATCGAAATACTATTCCAGCGCGGAACCTCCCGCGCTGCGTAGGAGAATTGATCGGTAATGAGCCGCATCGAAGGTCGTGGCGGATAGATATATTCTTTCTGCGCAATGTACTCTTTGAGAATGTCGTTCTGGAGTGTGCCACTTACATCCCGTGAGACACTCACCCCCTGAGCCTCTGCCACGGCAAGATACATTGCGAACAGTATGGGTGCCGTTGAGTTGATGGTCATTGAGGTCGAGACTTGGTCCAGCGGAATGCCCTCGAACAAAGCCTCCATATCCGCCAGCGTATCTACCGCCACTCCGCACTTACCAACTTCCCCGCGCGACATCTCATGATCGGAATCGTACCCATAGAGAGTGGGCAGGTGAAATGCTACAGAAAGCCCGGTCTGGCCGTGCTCGAGCAGGTACTTGAAACGCCGATTCGTATCTGGAGCAGATCCAAAACCGGCGAATTGCCGCATCGTCCAAAGCTTGCTGCGGTATCCATTGGGATGAATTCCCCGAGTATAAGGGTACTCTCCAGGCACTCCTAAGGTCTCCTCGAGGTCAGACTTCGCGCCCATCTCGGGGGTCGCTAGATGAGGAACCTCCATACTGGAAACGGTAGTAAAATCATTCGACAAGAAGGGCCGCGCCGCAGCTGAGGTATCTCGACTCACCTCCCAGCGAGCCCGAGCGCGCTGCAGCTTGGCAGTGACCTCGGTCGTATACATCGACTCCCCGCCGACATCTAGGGCGCTCTGCTCGCTGGTGACCTCTTCTTCTCGTACAGTCATGGCTGTTCCTTATGGGATCTGCTTGCGGATGTCGATCTACTTTTGTCGCCGCCTGAAACCAGGCGAGTATATGCGATCCTTCTGGCTCCTGGCTTCGACAGCCGTCTTCAGATCTCTAAGATCGCAACAGCTTACGGGCGATGACCACCCTTTGCATCTCACTCGTACCCTCGTAGATCGTTGTTACACGCACATCACGGTAGAGTCGGGCAACTTCGGAATCTTCACTAAAACCGTTACCGCCGTGGATCTGAAGGGAGGAATAACAGGCGCGGTTGGCGGCCTCTGATGCGAAGAGTTTGGCTTCAGACGCCAACCTGCCCCCACCCTCTTTGTGGCTACGCCAGGCTGCGAATCTGGTTAACTCGCGTGCCGCCGCCAAATCTGTCGCCATCTCAGCCAAATTGAAGCGGATGGCCTGGTGCTTGGCAATGGGCACCCCGAATTGCCAGCGCTGCTTGGCATATTCCGTCGCCAGCTCGAGCGCCCGCTGATGAATTCCCACAGCCTGTGCCGCGATTCCCAATCGAGAGTGATCGAGCGTTGCAAGAGCGATCTTGAAGCCTTGCCCCTCTTGGCCCAAGAGATTCGACTCAGGAATCGTACACTCATCAAATGACAATGAGGCCGTTCTGGAGGCTCGCAACCCCAGCTTGTCTTCTGGCTCTCCGATCGAGAGCCCCTCTGCCTCGGCCTGTACCACGAAGGCGCTGAGGCCCCGCTTGGCCGCCCTCATATCGGTTCTTGCGACAACTACGTACACTCCGGCGACGCCCGCATTGGTAATCCACGCCTTCTCGCCATTCAATGTCCAAGTGCCGTCTCTCAGCTCGGCAGAGGTCTGGATGCCCCCGATGTCGCTTCCAGCGCCGGGCTCGGTGAGCCCAAAAGCGCCCAACATTTCGCCGCTCGCCAGTCTGGGCAGGTAGGTTTGGCGGAGAGCTTTAGAGCCGAATCGAGCAATTGGCCAGCAGCACACTGAATTGGTCACGCTCATGGCCACTGCTACGGACGGACAGATCCGAGCGATCTCTTCGATCGCCACGACGTAGCTCACCGCGTCGTATCCAGCGCCGCCGAGTTCCTCCTCGACCAGCATTCCAAGTAGGCCGAGTTCACCGACTTCTCTCAGGATCGCGGCTGGAAATTCATGCTTCAGATCCCTCTCCCGAACTCCCGGCTGAATGCGCTCCTCGGCGAATCGACGCACCTCCTCGCGGAGAAGTTTCTGCTCGTCAGAGAGCCCGAAATCCGGCCCTGAACACGAAATAGAGTTGTTCATCGATTCGAGAGTGCCGGAACCAACGGTGCCAAGAGAGCTGGTGAATCCGTTCGCAGGCGATCTAAAAGTATCAAGGCCAGCGACCTTCAATGACCTGGTCGGCAATCACCATTTTTTGAATCTCGCTGGTGCCTTCGTAGATTTCAGTGATGCGGGCGTCGCGGAAATATCGCTCGACGTTGTATTCCCGCACATATCCGTAACCGCCGTGAATCTGTAGTGCTCTGTCGGTTACTCGCTGAGCCATCTGCGAAGCGTACAGTTTCGCTTGAGCAGCTTCCAAGGTGTAGCGCTTTTGGTTCTCCTTTGCCCAAGCCGCCTTCCAGGTAAGTAAGCGTGCCGCGTCCAGCTCCGTCGACATGTCGGCGAGATAGAACTGAATTGCTTGGAAATTTGCGATGGCTTTACCGAATTGATGACGTTGCTGTGAGTACGAGAGCGCCGCCTCGAACGCTCCTTGTGCAATGCCGACAGCCTGTGCCGCAATTCCAATCCGTCCGCCGTCCAGGGTACTCATCGCAACTCGAAACCCCTCTCCCTCAGCCCCCAGTCGTTGACTTGCTGGAACCCGCATGTCTTCGAACGCCAACTCAGTAGTGCCGGAAGCGTTCACCCCCAATTTTTGTTCGTAGCTCCCGTGGGTGAATCCCGGAGTATCGGTAGGAACAATAAACGCCGTAATGCCCTCATGCTTCAGGGCGAGATCCACCGTTGCAAAAATCAGCGCTATGTCGGCATTTGATCCATTGGTGATAAACAGTTTATTTCCATTGATAACATAGTCGTCACCGTCTCGTACCGCCAGAGTTCGCAAGGCCGCCACGTCACTTCCCGCTTCCGGCTCAGTGAGCGCAAAGCAGCCTAATTTTCGACCCGAGGCCAACGGAGTCAAATAGTTCTCTTTTTGATCTTGGGACCCAAATTTGACAAGGGGATCGCAGACCAAGGAGTTATTCACCGAGAGAATGACCCCACTGCTGGCGCAGACCCGACTGATCTCCTCGATGACAAGACAGTAGGCGATAGTGCCCATGCCGGACCCTCCGAATTCCTCGGATACTGCGACTCCAGCGAGACCGAGCTCGCCGGCCTGATCAAAAAAATCGCGTGGGAACTCTCCACTTTGATCGATCTCCGAGGCCCTCGGTCGCACCACTTCCTCAGCGAATCGCCGTACAGTCTCCCGTAGCAGACGCTGCTCTTCACTCAACTCAATGCGCATATCTATTCCTTTCGCCGTCCACGGGAGATATCTCTGACTCTTCCATTCCGCTCACACTTGGTAGAGAATTCTCGCATGCAGCCATTTCATTTTACACCTCAAGAGATACTTACTTATCTACCCTGCGGTTGGAGGGTTTCTGATCAGGCAACGCATGGCACCTGGTTGGAGTCACGGCAAGTGTGGCAGCTGAGACTTCAAGACGGTGCAGATGTCGAGTGGCTTCTTCAGGTGCTGCCCAAAGAGGTCGCCGACTTGGGTCGAATTGAAGCCCTCAGAATTGCCCTCACTCGTCTTCAAACCGAGGGCCTAGGCTAAAGAGCGCATCCGACTACCTGGTTTTTCGACGGGTAGGCCCGCGGCGCAAAGAGGGCAGTCCGAAGAATCAAACGTTTCGAACCGAAGGCGCGTCAATGCGGCATGGGGTCGCGACAAGATATCGTCCCTTTCTGAGCGATTGATGATCGACCCAACCCCTATCACCCTTCCAGCCTGGCCTTCGACGAGATCGATAACCTCGGCCGTCGACTTACCGGTCGTTACGACATCCTCAATCACCACAACTCGTTCGCCACTCTCCAGGTGAAATCCACGGCGCAACGCCATCCGTCCATCCTCACCTCGTTCCGTAAACTGAAATCTCACTCCAAGCGCTGTAGCAACCTCATATCCGATGAGAACAGCTCCCAAGGCCGGAGAAACAACTGACTCGGGGCGATGCTGAACGAGCATCGCCGCCAACCACGCGCCGACTTGACGCGCTTGTGCCGGTTCTCGCAGGAGGAGGGCACACTGTACGTAGCTGCCTGAGTGACGCCCCGAAGACAGGACGAAGTGCCCTTGCTTGAGCGCGCCGCTCGACTCAAGAAGCCGCCGTATCGTCTTCTGGCTCGGAGCGTGAGGCAGAGCGTCCTGCGGCGCTAGGCTGCCGTTTGATTCCATATTGATCCATTTTCTTATACAGATTACTGCGTGGAGTCTCCACCATCTTCGCAGTTCGTGTAACGTTCCAACTATTGTCAGCCAGTTTTTGCTCCAAGAAAATTTTCTCAGCGGCTTCCCTGAAGTCCCGCAGCGTCCGAGACGATAGCAAGACCGAACTCATCTCCGACCTGCCGCCACCAACAGCATCATTGATATC
>JAZFTL010000392.1:0-2939 GCA_036446675.1 Thermoanaerobaculia bacterium | reverse complement strand
GTTATCGCCGATTCATTGCGGAGCTCGTGTCGCGGCGCAACGCCCACCACCGATCCCGCATCGATGTCGAGCGTGCCGCTCTATCGGCCTTGCCGCTACGACGGAGCGACGACTTCGAAGAACTGCAGGTCCGGGTCACCTCGTCCGGCGGCTTCACGCTGCGCAAGGTGTTCTATACCGTGCCGTCCCGACTGATCGGCCATCGGCTCCGGGTCCGACTCTACGACGATCGCCTGGCGCCCCCCAGCGGATCAGAAATCGTCGGAATCGGTTCAGCCACGAGTGCCTTGTCTCTACGACCCCACGGCGGGCTCGGAGTCGAGGGTTCGACCAGCTGGTCATGCGCGAGAAGCTCAAACCCTTCCTGGCTCGAAGACGCCATCATCCTATGATGCTTATCCGCACTTCACGAATGATCACTTGGCTATTGGCGAAGTGACATCAGGCTACTGCGCATCTCGCTCGAGTCGAACCTCCACCTTGGCTGCGGCTCCGCCTACGTCGTAGCGCTCCTCTATTGAGCGGTAGCCAGGGGCGTGAACCTTGAGGTGGTGCTGGCCCGGACCGAGTTGCTGGAAGCGGAACGAGCCATCGGGATTCGTCCTGGTGGTCCGCTGCGAGGTACTCAGGACGTCGCCGCTTGCGTGTGACCAAGAGAGCGCCACTTCGGCGCCGGCGATGGGTTCACCGCGCTCGCCGCCGACCTCTCCGGTCAGCTCTTCTTCGCCCCAGTCGAGTACGAGAACCACGTCCCGCTCCCCGCCGGGCTGCAGGGTGACGCCGCGGATCGCGAGGCGCGGAGAGGAACGGGTATCAAAACTGAGGGAGCCCGCCGGCGCTTCCGCCAACTGGAAGTAGCCTTGTTCGTCGCTAGAAATCGGCAATGCGCCTTGGGTGGCGCCGCTGGCCACGACCCACAGACGAAAGCCCACGATCGGACTACCCTGTTCGTCGATCATTCGGCCGACCAGGCGACCCGTCTCCAACGACTTCAGCAAGATCTCGAGCGACAGACCGTCTTCGGGAACGTTGATCTGGTGTCGGCTGTAATCGAGATAAAGACCCCTCGGGAAAACTATCAGGGAGTAGCCCTGGCCAACCTTCGCATCTGAAAAAGAGAAAGCGCCGCCCCGGTCGGTGATTGCCTGATACTGCGTTCCGAGTACTTGCGATCTCAATACAATGGTGGCGCTTGCGATCGGTTGTCCCTGTTCGCTTTCCACGATTCCAGTAACCGATGCCGCGTTCTCCACCCGACTCAGCAGAGCGTCCAGCTGCACTCCCTGGTCCCCCGCTGTCGGTAACACGAGCAGCTCGACCTCGTAGCCTCGCAGATAAAATCGGACCTTGGCGTCGGTGGCGGCGTGTGCCGAATCAAGCTGAAGCTCGTAATTGCCGTTGGCGTCGGTCAGGGCGGATCGATCTCGCCTTGCGTCCAATCCGACCCAGACGCGGTCAAGCGGCTCTCCAGACGAATTGCTTACGGTGCCAGTGACGCGCAGACCGTCCCCGAGAATCAGATCCACGGAGTTCGCGCCGGATTGGACCACCATTCTCGCCGACAGGTACTGACCCGTTGCGTTCGTCCTCACCTCGTACTCGCCCTCTTGCAGGTCCCCAAAGGCGAACTCGCCGGTCGCGTCACTGCGAGCATTTTGACGGGACTGCTTCCGGGTCCCCGCCTCGATCACGGCCGAAGCGTAGCGGTGAGGCTCGATTGAAACGACGATCCCAGCAACCGGCTTTCCGCGCTGATCTCGGACCCGGCCCATGATCGAAAGATTCGAGCCTGCTTGGCGCAGGGTGAGGTGTTTTCGCTCCCCAGCTTCCAAAAAAAGCGAGTCCGATATGCGCTCCGCGCCATCGGGTGCTTCCGCCAGATAGCCGTAAGGACCGGCCGCGAGATCTCGAAAGATGGCTTCTCCGCGGGCTCCGGTCACGATCCGGTTGGCGCCGCCTTCCGGTTTGAGCGAATTCAGTTTCAGCCGAACGCCCGGTTGTGGGCGGCCTGACGCATCCTGGACAACGAATTCGATCCGTGCCCGCCCCCTAGGCAGTTCACGTTGCGTTGCGGGGTTGTCGCTGGATGCAAAGATCGAATCCTCGCTGATGTCCGGCTCGAGCCTAAGGGTAGCGTCCACGCCATTTTCGCTCCGGTCTCGCTGGTCGAATAGCAGCACTGCGGTCAGCGTGGTGACGACCAAAGCGATCAAACCGGCTGCGAGCAAAAACTTTCGAGAGTTCATCAAGGTCAACCTTTTGCCCTGTGGGCCCGTCGTGCAAGAAAGGCATCTCGCCGGTTCGCGCAGCGCTCCGGTTCGGCATGCATGATAGGGGGATGGGGGCCAATGATCATCACAAGTCGAGCGGACGGGTGGGGAGAGAAAGCCACGGAGCATCATGTCGCCAGGTGCTGGTGGTCCGCGAGATGGGGCAAATGCGTTCGGTCCGAAGACTGCTTATCAGAATGAAGAGGGTTGAATTTATGGCGCGGGCGAGCAGGAAGGCTCGGCGGGGCTCTACATGGATCGGCCCAGGTGTGCATAGAACTAGTTGAACTCAACAGCCGGTCTCGAAGGATCGTCACCGGGGACTCGAAGCGTTTCGATGGGCGTCGCGTGGGCACGAACCGGCGGTTCGACTCGGTTGGGGTCGTGTCTGGATGAAAGGATGCCGGGTGAGCGAGGCGAGAAGACACGAGGAGGAGCGGCTCCGAACGGGCAGCTCGATTTGCATGCGCATTGCTCGCCCGCTGCGGCCTGTTGCCCCATTTGGGGGGCTGCGCGTGCGTCCCGAGTCGATTCCAACGGGATTTTCCAGTCAGCTAGAGGTAACGAACCACACTCCGGGTTAGAATGTCTCCGGATGGGGTGGCAACTAGATTGCCTGGGCGACCGGGTATAGATTGTACCGCTTTCAATGAAACAGGCTGTGACTGA
>JAZFTL010000391.1:0-2426 GCA_036446675.1 Thermoanaerobaculia bacterium | reverse complement strand
AATGGTCCCAAGAGCTGACCTTGGAACAGTCCTTAGACGAATACGTCAAAGGTGCCATGCTCATTCAGATGCTGCGGGAAGGTCCCCTGAGGGGTGTTGCCGGGTTCGAGGACACACTCTACGACATGAGTGTCGGATACGACCTCGAGGGAATCAAGAGTGACCGAGTCATGTCTTTCATCCGGCAGATGATGGACGCGACCGATGTTGTCGACAGGTTTCGACGCGAGATTCCGGCTTCCTATGGCCATCTCAGGGATCTCGACTACCCAACAGAGCTCTCCGATAGTTTAACCCTCAGTACCTTTCATGGTTGTCCACCGGAAGAGATCGAGGGGATCATCGATTTTCTACTCCGTGAAGTCGGTCTCCACAGCATCATCAAGTTCAACCCGATGCTACTCGGCCGTGATGAGGTCCATAGAATTCTCTTCGAGGTACTGGGTTACACCGATCTCGAGGTGCCGGACAGCGCATTCGAGCGCGACATCCAGTGGAATCAGGCGGTCGACATGTTGGGCCGGCTGTCTGAGACCGCCGCTTCTGAAGGACTCGGGCTCGGTGCGAAGTTGACCAACACGCTCATTGTGCGCAACACGCGCGGATTCTTGGCACCCGAAGAAGATGAGGTCTACCTCTCCGGTCAGCCCCTGCACGTTCTCGCGATCAGTCTGGTGGGTAGGTTCCGAGAGATCTTCGGCAGTCGCTATCCGATCTCGTTTGCCGCCGGCATCGACAAAGACAACTATCCTGACGCGGTGGCTCTTGGCATGGTACCGATTACCACCTGTACCGATCTCTTGCGCAAAGGCGGGTACGGTCGGTTGACGGCTTACCATGCCCAGCTGAAAAAGAGGATGGAGGCGGTCGGTGCACAGACCATCGGTGACTACATACTGCGGGCATACGGCAATGCGGAAGCGGCGTTCGGCCGGCTGGGGATTGATCCTCGAGATTCACTGGCGGGTCGGTGTCTGGGGGCGCTCACCGAGGGCGCAGACTTACTGGAGGCCGCAGGTCGAGAGATTTACGATCGGTGGGTCGCGGCGGCGAGCTGCCTGAACACGAGTCGGTATGTCGAGGTGGTGATGGCCGAGGAGCGCTACACCAGAGAGTCGAACTCCAAAGGACCCAAGAAAATTGGCCGGCACCTCAAGCTATTCGACTGCCTGACCTGCGATATCTGTGTCCCGGTCTGCCCCAACGACGCGAACTTTACCTTCGGGTCCGATCAAAAGACGATCGCTGTGGTCAAGGCTGTGCCATCGAAAAGCGGGTGGGAGTGGCGTCACGAAGAGGATTTGGATCTCGAGGAGCGCCACCAGATCGGGAACTTTGCCGATTTCTGCAACGATTGCGGCAACTGCGATATTTTTTGCCCGGAGGACGGTGGCCCCTATGTGCTGAAACCTCGGTTCTTCGGAGTCGAAGCGGAGTGGAGATCGACGACTCATTTAGATGGTTTCTACATTCACCGTAACCATGAACGCGATCTTGTGCTCGGCAGGTTCGAGGGCCGCGAGTACCGCATGGAAGCGACCTCTGCAGGAGTTACCTATTCAGGAGACGGATTCGAGATTCGATTCGATCCGCAAGAACCCCAGAACTCCCTGCAAGGAGAGGGCTCGGGCGAAGTGGATGTCACGTTCTGCAATATTATGGATTACTTGCGACGCGCCCTGCTCGATGCGGAGCAGGTGAATTACGTACAGACTCTGTCCCCATTGGCGTAGGCACTGCGCTTCCAAGCAAAACGAACTCACTCTGAGCTCAGCGCCTTGACGATGTTGGATTGTAAGGAGATCGGCGGTAGTCCGAAATACTATGAGCATTGACCCGAATCGAAGTTTAGACGCGAAAATTATTGCCGCAGCCAAAGAGTGCCGGCCGTTAGCGGTCGAGTTGCTTCGTGAGGCGGTGCGCATTCCGGCCGACTATGTCGATTTGCCGGCTGCAGAGGGCGGCGATCCGAGTTGCGGACTCTCGAATCACGAAGGCCCACGACTCGAGTATTTTCGGCGCAAGATCGTCGAATTGGGGGCTGTTGATGGCCCAGAGGACGTTCGATATGACGATTTCGGCAATCTTTGGTGGACCGTGCAGGATCCAGACGATGGGGTGCCGGCCGATGAAAAGACGGTCGTCTACCTCGACGGCCACACAGATACGGTACAGGCGTTGCGCCCTCGATGGCTGGACGCCATTGGCGGAGGAATCGATGCGTACGATGGATTGGTCAGTGACTCTGGGATTGATCGAAGTTTTCTGGAGGACGAGCTAGGGCATCTGCCGCCGTCGGAAGAGTGGAACCAGCTGCTCTGGGGCAGAGGTTCTGCCGATCAATTGGGTGGAGTTGTCTGTCAGATTCTGGCGACCAAGGTCTTGCTGCAGTTGCGCTCGGAAGGCGCTCTGGCGGGGATCGTAGT
>JAZFTL010000390.1:0-2701 GCA_036446675.1 Thermoanaerobaculia bacterium | reverse complement strand
CCTGCCCGACTCGGAACCGACATGCCAGTCAACTTCGGGTAGATGTGGATAGCAGTCAACGAATATTTCGCTGCAAGGCCCACAGGGTCCGGTATCTCCCATCGCCCAGAAGTTCTCGGCTGCCCCGCACTTCAAAATGCGACTCTCCGGCAAGGAGGTCACTTTCCTCCACAGTGCGGCTGCTTGATCATCCTCCTCGAATACCGTAACCGTGAGAACTTCAGGGGAGAGACCCCAGACCTCTGTGACGAGATCCCATCCAAATCGGATTGCTTCGGCCTTAAAGTAGTCACCAAAGGAAAAATTTCCCAACATTTCAAAAAAGGTGTGATGCCGCGGACTCGGTCCGACATTTTCCAAGTCGTTATGCTTGCCCGAGACCCTGAGACACTTCTGGACGGTCACGGCACGCGGCTCCTCCGGGGTATCCAGCCCCAGGAAATAATTCTTGAATGGGACCATCCCGGCATTCACGAACAGCAGGGAGGGATCTCCATGTGGCACCAATGGGGCGCTGGTAACGAATCGATGCCCGCGCTCCACAAAAAAATCGACAAAACTGCTCCGAATGTCGTGTGCGGATTTCATGGCTCTCGAGTGACCCTCTTATTTACTCCGGCTCAGCGTACTCGAACTTCTCAAGAACCTTCCAAATGGAAGCCTGGGAAAAACCCTTGCGCTCGAGATGTCGTGCTAGCGCCTCGCGACCCTTCCCACCTCTGCTCGACCAGAGTCGCCCAACCGTCTCGGCAAGTTCCCCGTCTCCATTGGGGAAGGACCGCTCTACTACGGCGCCAGCGACTTCGTCCTCGAGTCCGCGCCCCTGCAATTCGCGACGTAGCCCATTAACTCCGAGCCCGCGCCGTCGTAGCGATCCTGCAGCCCACTCCATCGCGAATGCATAGTCATCTAGATATTTCTCGTTTTCCAGCCGTTCTATCGAACTCTCCACGGCTTCGAGGCCAAAGCCTCGAGAACTTAGTTTGCGGGCTAGTTCGAGCTTGAAATGGGGGCGCCGAGCAAGTAGCTGGAGAGCCTTTTCGCGACAACTTCCGGTTGGACGATCCATCTATTTGACCTGTGGCGAACGCCAAGACGGATGCCAAGCCTGCCACCTTTGAAGACTGGTCCGAGGAGCCCTCGAATCCTAGAAGCGCTCGATCTCCATGGCGGCCTCTTCACTCTGAGTCAGCGGATCACTGCTCTCATCCAACATAGATTCCATCTGTTCGCGCGCCACGTCCGAGGTGAACTGCACTCCCTGTATCTTCAGCTTGAATTCGTCTGCATTCGAAGCTCGGCGCAGTGCTTCGTCGAGAGTAATGAGGCCACTCTTGTACAGCCGATACAGCGATTGATCAAAAGTCTGCATACCGTACTGGCTCGTTCCTAGAGCAATCTGCTCACGAATAAACTTCGTCTTTTCTTTGTTCTCGATGCACTCTCTAATATATGGAGTCGAAATCATGATTTCGGCCGCTGGAACGCGCCCGGTGCCGTCTGCTCGAGGGACCAATCGAAGCGCGATCGCTGCCTGAAGTACTTGCGCGAGTTGAATTCGGATCTGTTTCTGTTGATGGGGAGGAAAGACCGCAATGATCCGATTGATGGTCTCCGTCGCATCCAAAGTATGGAGAGTCGAAAAAACCAAATGACCCGTTTCTGCCGCCAAGAGCGCGGTTTCGATCGTTTCGAAATCTCTCATTTCACCAACCAGAATCACATCAGGGTCTTGCCGTAGGGCCACTCTTAGGGCCGGCGCAAATCCCGTCGTGTCAACATCTACCTCTCGCTGATTGATCAAAGACTTCTTATCGCGATGCAAGAACTCGATCGGGTCCTCGATCGTGAGAATGTGCTCTGTTCTGGTTCGATTGATCTCATCAACCATCGCGGCCAGGGTGGTTGATTTTCCTGAACCGGTTGTCCCGGTGCAAAGTACGAGACCTCTTGGCGTCTGACAAATTTTTTCCAGCACCGATGGCAGCATCAACTCCTTAATCGTCAAGATAGTCGACGGAATGAGCCTCAGCACCATGCCGACTGACCCTCGCTGCTGGAAGATGGCGACGCGAAAGCGCCCAAGCCCCGGCACCGAGTAGGCGATGTCGATTTCAAAATCCTCTTTGAAGCGCTGCTTTTGTCTTCCGTTCATCACGGAAAATGCCATTGCAACCGTGTCTTCCTGCATCATCCGATTGAACTCAGTGAGCTGAACCAGGTCACCATCAACTCGCAGCATTGGGTTGGTACCCACCTTTAGATGGAGATCTGAAGCTTTGCGTTCGACCGCAACCTTCAAGAGATCATTGATATTCATCGCTCGGCTCCCGTGGTGCCACAATCTACCAAAGTGGATTCATTCAACTCTCGGCTTGAGTACCAGTCAAGATTGCGTCCTAGCGGAGAATCTGCGGATCATCCAGGACGAATTGCTTGCCGGTTAGCGTAGCGATCGAGTCCACAAGTGTCAATCACCTGTATGCGTCCAGTACATATGGCACTCGGGGAAGTTTTCTACGACGAATTGCATTGGTGGTATCTGTCCGTGTGTGTAGTGGGGTCGTTCGGTGTTATACCACAGGAGCCAGTCGGTGAGTTTTCGGTTAAATGCGTCGAGGTCCGTAAAGAGGAGTTCCTCGTGGTAGTCGACGAACTCTTCTTGGATAGTGCGGTTGAACCGTTCGGCCTGGGGGTTCAT
>JAZFTL010000389.1:0-2431 GCA_036446675.1 Thermoanaerobaculia bacterium | reverse complement strand
GTGCCAAAGAGAGGAGGTCAATATGAATCCGGAATCCGAATCGAAGTTCCGAGAAATCTTGGTAGCTACCGATTTCTCTGACACTGCGGAATCAGGAGTCGACTGGGCGGCTAAGGTCGCCTTTGACCATGGCGCCAAGCTTAGATTGGTGCATGGCCTTCTCCTGCCGAGTCCTACGACCCATTTCGTGGCAACCTCTCCGGTGTTTTCTGAAGAGCTGCAACGGGCTGCCTTGGAGCGATTGGATCAGGCCGGTGAGCGCGCCCGGATGTGGGGGGTAGAGGTCAATACAGATCTCCGCTTGGGGCTTCCTTCGCAAGTCATCCTCGAAGCTGCCGACGAGTATGCGGCAGATTTAGTGGTGATCGGTACACGCGGCCTATCTGGAATACGCCACCTGTTGTTGGGAAGTACTGCTGAGCGTGTAGTTCAGCGCGCCCGGTGCCCGGTGCTGACCGTTCATAGCGGCGATATCGATCAGCATCGGTTGATACGAAGGATTATTATTCCTACGGATTTTTCCTCGAGTGCTGAGCGCGGACTGGCGTGCGCGCTTGCTCTACTGGGCGAGCGTCGCGGCGAAGCTGAAGTCTGTATTCTTAACGTCTATCACCTTCCCTTCGAGTACACCGCTTACGGTGCAATTCCCACTTCTGTGCACTATTTGGACGACGTCAAAGGTCAAGCCGACGAAGAGTTGGAGGAGCTGGCGATACCACTGCGAGAGCAAGGCCTGAACATAACCACGAAGTCGGTAGAAGGCTATCCCCCTGAGCAGATTGTCACGACCGCCGAGGAGTTCGATGCCGACCTCATCGCGATGGGTACGCGCGGTCGGTCGGGGGTGGCACACTTGCTACTGGGAAGTACCGCGGAACGGGTCGTGCAATACGCGAAATGCCCAGTCTTGACTGCAGGCCCGGGTCGGGCCGGCGAGTGAACGGTCTCCCGTGTGCAACCGCGCCTCCCAGGTCGGGTCTTTTAACTAGGGGCTTGGTGTTTGCAAGAACGCCGAGCCACCTTCTGGTAGCTCGGCGTGATGAGAGCTTCTCGCGATGAGGAGTCCGTCTCATTGTTTGCGAAAGCTCTTGGACCTGAGCGTGGTCAAGGCGCTTCAAGTCCCCCAATTGCTTGCTCACCCTATGGCGAGAATAAGCAATCTTCAACATACGGAAGGGTAGGCCGGGTATCCGCCCTAACGGGCAGGTGTCCGATCCAAGGCTTCCCGTCCGGCTAACGACTCTTGCTAGCGATATTCGGCAAGGGCTGCGATGGCGGGGCCCCGACGGTAGTCCCGATTTGCGACAGAAGTCCTGCCAGAATCTGAAGAACCATGCATCGACTGCACCCAAGTGGCTCCTCTCGGGAAAGCTCTCGGACCCTCCGGCAGATTCATTTGATACACCACTCGAGTGCTGATCAGAACTTAGCCGGAGCCAACTCAGGTGGTGACTGCGGCGCCGTTGACACAGCGTAGCTCTACTTACGAAGTGACTGAGGTTCGGATTGAGCGCGACTCAGGCCTGAGTTATCTGTGGTCTTTAGGTTAGAGTTGACAAGCTGTGAATGGTGAAGGCGTAGTCAAATTCAAGGTCGAACACGAAGACCGGCCATTAGTGCCCCGGCGTGTGGGGGACCTGGCATGTAAGCTCGTGGCCTGGCGGGAGATTCTCTCCCTGACCGGATTAGTAGGACAGGATCCGACCCGCTACGAGGGC
Organism: Thermoanaerobaculia bacterium; assembly: GCA_036446675.1. Taxonomy (GTDB): domain Bacteria; phylum Acidobacteriota; class Thermoanaerobaculia; order Multivoradales; family JAHEKO01; genus JAZFTL01. The sequence continues at coordinate 713 of JAZFTL010000389.1, read as the reverse complement.
GCCGGCTACGGCAATGTGAGCGCCCGAGTCGGCCCTCCTTCAGCTGCTTTGGGGCGACGCGCTTTTCTGATATCCGGTACCCAAACCTCGGGCAGACGTTGCATCGGCCTCGATGACTTTGCGGTAGTTGAGCGCTACGATTACCGCCGGAACTGGGTTTCGAGCTATGGCACCTCGCGGCCGTCGTCGGAGAGCATGACCCATGGAGCGGTCTACGACCTCGGACCCCATATTCGGTGTGTGCTGCACGCCCATAGTCCGACCCTCTGGAATCGAGCTCGCCGGCTCAAGATCCCCACCACGAATCCGGCGGCTGCCTACGGAACTCCTGCGATGGCCCTCGAGGTGCATCGGCTCTATCGGGAGACGCTCTTGTCGGAGCGAGCGATCTTCGCGATGGGCGGACACCAGGATGGCATAGTAGTTTTTGGCCGGTCGCCGGAAGCAGCCGGCCAGATCTTGATCTCGTGGTTGGCGCGGGCCTTCGAGGCAGTGTGTCAGGAGGACGACTTGGGCCTATGCTCTTGGTGAGCCCAGGAGCGGCAATCGCCGGTCTCACCGGCAGGCGGTGAGTGCTGCATGATTGCCACACAGTTACTTTTTGGATCGAGTCTAAATTCGCGGTCCTGGCAGGTGTGAGCCAGCCAGGTTGTAGGCGGCCGCGAGAAAATGGAGGAAGGAAATGAATACCTCAAAGTATCTCGTAGCATCCA
>JAZFTL010000388.1:0-2825 GCA_036446675.1 Thermoanaerobaculia bacterium | reverse complement strand
AAGCAAGTTTCTTGGGACTACGGATACCTGCCGCCTTTGGCAGTTGAGACCTAGTAGTTCGAACCACGTGCTGGGAAGTGGACCCGTCTAGAACGCCTGGCGAAAACACCATCTCACAGAAAGGGGATGCCAGCTCAATAGAGAGCTCGGACCCGGTCAGGGTGCGGTTCGAACTTACGTTTCTGAGAAATTCGCGCCGATCGCCGGTGGTTCCGCTATCGAAGGTCAACAGAGCGTTAGTTGCCAGTTCGAGCGCTTCCGTCGCGCGATCGACGGAATAGGCAGGCTCCTCGAGACGAACGTTCTACTCTGCATTCCTTTCAAGGTCAGTCAGAAGTTCACTGTCACGGTTAATCCTTGAACACTAGGACTGATAGATGGCACGACGACGAAATTTATCTTCTCTGCAGCCTCATTCTTGAGGCCTCGATTGTTCCGCCGCACTACGGAGCGTCCCACCAGGTAGCCAAGAGTTGCACCCACCGTCACATCGGTCAGCCAGTGAGCGTTGCTACGCAAACGACTGGCTCCTACCAATGTCGCACCAATGTAGGCAGAGGGCCCGATCTTCCTTCCATAATGTTTAGTCAGTACCGTAGCCAGGGCGAACGCATTCGAGGTGTGACCCGACGGAAAGGAGTCATCGTCCGTCTTGTTCGGACGCTCGCGGCTTGTCGCTGCTTTCAACAAGCCCGTGAATGCGAGGTTGACAACAGCCGCTTCACCCAAGTCATAGGTCATGTCGCGAAATTGCGGCGAGTCTGCGAATCTGCCGCCGACGAAGAGCCCCAAGACCGCTACTCCCAGCCCGACCGGCCCAAGATTGCTATTGGCGAACTCAGCCACCTGATCATCCTCGTCAGCAATTGCATCTCTCACATTGTCATCAAATGCCAAGCCAAGTCCCGCAATAAACGTACCAGTCAACAGCGGACCCACACTCTCTCCTGAGAACACCCCACCTGCTCCCCGCAGCAAGTTCTTTGGAAACCGCTTCAGGGTTCGTCGGCTGTCTGCGGTTTCGGGCCGCACCGATTCTTCGACTTTGGCGGCGGCCTGTGTCTCAAGCGCCTGCAGGGGCAGCGGAAATAAGATTACAGCCAATCCTATGAGGGCTGCCGATACTTGGCCTGGTCGTTGCCGAGGGGTCACGGTTGAGCGGAGTCTTCCGCAGGCAAAAAAATTCTTCATTCTCTCTTTCGCTCCGCTCAGAAAAGGAGTTAAACGGCAAGCCCCGGGGAGGCGACGGAGTGGACAGTTTTGATGAAGTCCTCCAGCAAGGTTCCGGGCTCTGCAGCGAGCGTCTCGTACAAGAGGAGGGCACCCTTCCATTGATCTTGGTACCAGGCTGCACCGAGCGGCAACTCGTGGGAAGTGATCTGCTGCTCAAAAGGCCAAGGTGTCGCATAGAAGTAGGGCTCGCTGACGGAATTATCGCCGAGACTAAAGCCGAATCCGATCTGAGCTCGCGACCCCTCAGCCTCGGCCTCCCCCTCAGGCGTGATCGTTCGAGTGCCAAACCACTCGAATGAAAGATCGAAATGGTGTGGCCACAATTGACTTGGGCCGGTATCACCCCCAATTTCTTGGGCTGCTCTGGCGAAGCGGCTTGCGACCCACCGAACGGCGAGGAGGTACTCCTCGGCCGACCCAGGATCGTACAGACGAGCACCGTCATCGGCATAGTGACTTGCGTCGAACTCTCCTTCGACACCCAAGTCGGCAAGCAGCTGTGTGGTGCGTTCTCCCAACTCGGTCGCGGTCAGCCCTACCGTGAGATCGAGTTCTCGACTCTCGCTGCCGCGAACAATTTCGAGGCGATGCCGACAGAGGTTCAGACGAATTTCGAGATCTGTCCCGGCGTGGTCACTTATCTCAATTGGGGTGGTCGTAAGTCCCTCTGAATAGGCGGCTAGACTGATATGCCACCAGAGGGGGTGCGATGGCGACAGCGCTCGCCGCACGGCGCCTGCGACCTTGCAATATCGATGCAAAGTGTCGCGGGTTGTCGCCCCTTCGAGAAGGGTGGGGAGCATTTCGGTCATTTGGATGCCAATCTATCGCATCTAACAAACTAAACGGATGTGGTCTCCAGAGCCGGCCGACCGAAAGGCAGTCTTCCGCAGGTAGCGGCGACTCTCAGACTCCGCTCCTTCACTCTGGAAGGAACGATTCCAGGGAAAGTACCGGGCTGTATGCCCCCAGGCGAGTGCGCTTCCACCAGGTTTTCTGGTCGCGACGAATCTCGAAGTCGGTGAAACGGTAGTCGTACAGGACGGCACGCACGAAACGAGGTGGCTCGTCGAAAAATGGGTTGGTTTTCAATAGCCTCAGAACCTCTGGTTCACCCTCAAGGAGTCGCTTGAGGAACACTTGGAACCAGACGCTGCGCGGCGAGTTGAAGTCCCCCAACGCGGCAAACCACATCTGCCAATCGAGGCGCGGCTGATGGGGTGCTACCCATCCGGGACGGCGCGACAGGTCACCCGGTTTCCACTTGAATTCATAGGCGAGCCAAGACTCGCCATCAGCACTGCCCTCGACAATGATCTCCGGTCGACTCGTCGTCATGCTGCGGAACAGGCCGTAGCTATTGATGCTGGCGAATCTGTTGGAGTATCTCAGGAGATTCTGGCCCGCCGCCGGGAGGTTATTGAAACCCACGAAAGTCGCCATCATCCAGGTGCTACTGATGATCAGCACTATAGCCACAACTGCTGTGGCGAGGATTCGATGCAGCCTGAAGACGCGACCACGTTCAGGTCGGGTTTGTGCTTCTTGAACCCATCTCTTCGGAAATAGGCGGCGGAGAAACTTAACATCCA
>JAZFTL010000387.1:0-3574 GCA_036446675.1 Thermoanaerobaculia bacterium | reverse complement strand
CCCCGCCTTTGCGGAGTAGGAAATTGGTTTTCTGCGGTGCAGGGTCTTGGGCTGTGAACTGGGCGCGGAGTGGCACTTGGGGACACTCGTGCTGGGTCAGGACGGGGCATCCCCTACGTTCTAAACACGGCCTACAAGGCTCACATCAGTGAGCCGGGTGCGGTCGGCTGCGCCCTCAACCCAGCCGAGCTCCTGCACCTCGCCACCGTCGCCGGCGCCCGCGCGCTCGACCTCGAGGACCGGATCGGTAACTTCGACACCGACCGCGAGGCCGACTTCGTCGTCATAGATCCCGCAGCCTGGGAGCCCCTGGGCAACAGTCTCGAATGGGGGTTGCGCTGCGACGACCCGGTCAAGCGAACTCATGGGCGCCTGTTCACGGTCCTCATGGCATGCAACCAGGTCGCGCTGACCGAGACCTACGTGCGGGGCAAGAAGCTGGTCTAGACGGTCGCGCTCATGGCCGGAACCGCTATCAACCCCTGGACCCGACCCAGCTCGGCGTCGAAGGTGGCGACATGAGCCACACCGCGCCGACGGGAGATCGCCACGATGGCAGCATCGACAAAACTCAGCGACGTCTTGCTCTGCCGCGAGAACACCTCGAACGCGTCCACAAAGACATCGGAACAGGGCACGAACTCCAGTTCTCGGGCCGCGAGCAGGGTGGCGCCTACCCGCGCCGCTGTCGCCACATCACGGCGAGCGGCGAGGACTGTCGTGACCTCGAGAAAGACGTACTCCGGAAGCAGGATCGTGCTCCACTCGCCGGCCTCGAGGCGATTCATCACCTCGGCGGCGACCGGATGGTGGACATCTCTCTGATTGTGGAAAGCGATCAGGAAGCTGGAGTCGAGGACGATCACGGATCGATTCCGTAGACCACCTCGTCGATCTCCTCACTGAGCCGCTCGCTGCCCTGAGGATAGGCCTCGGGCTCGAGATCGAACAGACTTCCTCGGCGACCATGGGGGCTCGGCACTGCTAGATAGAATCGAACCGCCTCGTTGACGGCCTCTCCTATCGTTCGACCACTGCGTGCCGCACGAGCTTTGAGCTCGCGGTAGACCTCTTCGTCGAGATTACGAATGGTGGTGTCCATTGGAAGAGTGTAACACATCGGTGCATTGTGTGCGTACCCATCGACCGGGTCAGTGGCCATGGCCAGCACCGAAAGTACCTCTCGCTCGACTCAGCGATCAAGCCGTGCTCATCGAATCGCCAGGACGCAGAGCGGTGATCTGGACCCTGTGCGGCGCTTAGGGCTCGTCACGGAATAAGTGCACTACTCTGGTCACCGCTGCATCCCGTCTGGCTGCGTTGCTCGTCGCTTACATACCTCGGTATGCGCCCTCCTCGCGCCTTGCCAGGCGGATGCCCCGCCGCCCAGAGTGGCACACTTATTCCGTGACGAACCCTTAGTAGTGGTGGCGCGCGGCCAGAAAGTAGACGCGCTTTCCTTCGACCGCGTAGACCAGGCGGTGTTCTTGGTCGATCCGCCGGGACCACTTACCGGCAAGCTGGCCGCGCAGCGGCTCGGGCTTGCCGGGGCCGTCAAAGGGGTCGCGCAGCACGGCCTCGACCAGCTTGAGCGCTCGCAAGGCTCGCCGGCGATCGGTACGGGTCCAATACTCGAGATCCTCGAGGAAGTGAGGATCCATGACGGCTTCGCGCCGCCCGGCCGGCATCACTCCGTTTCGAGGCCGAGCCGTTGGCGGAGCTCGTCAACGAGGAAGGCCTCGCCTTCTCCGTCCGTGGCGCGCTGACTCGCTGCGAGGAGGCGCCGCGCGTTCTTGGGCGAGCGCAGCAGATGGACGGTTTCGAGCCAGCCAGCGAGTTCGTCGGCGGGAACAAGGGCGACAGGCTCGTGGCCGCGGCGCCGGATCAAGACCGGCTCGCGGGTGTCCGTCACCTGGTCCATGAGGGCGGCCAGGCGCTCGCGGGCCTGGGTGTAGGTGGTTTCATGGATCATCTGCGGACTCCTTTATATGTCCATGATTACTGTACAGATCTTCCGGGATCGGGTCAAGTAACCGTCCCCGCTCGCGACCACGCAGAAGCCGGTGGGAAAAGCGGTGACAGATGAGATGAGTCGGTCGGTTTCCCAGCTGGGACAATGTGCCAGTTGGAAGAACGACATCGGCATCAGAGCCGAGAAAGGAAACCGACCGACTCATCTCATCTGTCACCGCTTTTTGGCGGTCGCGGGGCGTGGCGGATCGTGTGAGCACGTCGTCCCTCGAGTTCCCACCCCTCACGGCACCAGGGCCGCTATCCGGACCGGGCCGCCGGAGCCGGAGCCGATTTTGACCGGCAGCGCGAAAACCCAGGCGCCGGTTGACGGCAGCTGATCGAGATTGGCTACGTTCTCGAGCGCAGCCACGTTGGCCGCTGCCGCAGCCTGGTGGACCAGGAAGTAGCGCGAGGGTCCGTGGTCGATGGAAGCCGTGTCGACTCCCAGGACGGCGATCAGGCGATCCTTGATCAGCAGTCGGACGGCGTCCTCTCCATAGCTGGGGAAATGGAGGTTCGACGCGTCGCCGGGGGTATCGTCGCCCAGGTACTCCAGGCGGCTCGGCCAGCGCTTGCCCCAACCGGTGTACAGGAGCACGATCGAACCGCCTGCAATGCTCCCGTGCTCGGACTCCCAGGCCGTGACGTCGTCTACGGCGAGGAGATAGTCGGGGTCCTCGGCGGCTTGCGAGCTGATGTCGATCACCACGGCGGGGCCGATGAGTCGATCGAGTGGAATCTGCTCCGTCGTCCAGCCGTCCTCGGCGAAGTGGATCGGCGCATCGAGGTGGGTGCCGCCGTGCTCGGGAGTCGAGAAGACATTGGCGGAATAGAAGAATCCGGCTTCGGTCGGGCCGTGATGCAGGGATTCGAGCTCGAAAGCGGACGGGGAGGTCGGCCAGTAAAGAGTGTCGTCGTCGTAGGTGTAGCTCAAATCGACGATCTTGGCCGTTGCGAGATCGAGTGTTGTCGCGCGGGCGCTGGAGTCTTCACCGGTGCCACCTGCGCAGGCGCCGCAGATAACGGCCAGCGCCAAGAGAGTCGCGTTGAACCTCATGCTTTCCTCCTTGTCGGTCGTAGTGGTCAGGCTAGCATGGGGGCGCCGCGGGCTAGAATCGGAAACAGGATGTTGAAACCACGTGGATGTCTTGGGCTCTCGGCGGTCATGGCGCTCTTGACTCTACTGCCTGTGGTGCCGAGCGCGCTTGCGCAAGCGGCTCCGAAACTCGCCAAGGGCAAGCTCCTGGTGGCAAGCGAGGGGCTGCACGATCCGAACTTCGAGAAGACGATCGTCCTGTTGCTCAACCACGACGAGTCCGGGACGCTCGGGCTGGTACTCAACCGGCCGAGTTCGGTACCGCTGGAGAGGCTCCTGCCTGACTTCGAGGGTCTTGGAGATGACGAGGCTCGTGCACACTCGTTGTTCGTCGGTGGCCCCGTCGAGATTCACAAGATATCGATGTTGTTCTCGACCAGGAGGGAGCACAGCGACCATCTGCTCGTCTTGGGTGATGTCTATGCGGGTTGGGACGACGAGCTACTTCGGACGATGCTGACCGAG
>JAZFTL010000386.1:0-2099 GCA_036446675.1 Thermoanaerobaculia bacterium | reverse complement strand
TATTTGATAATAACTTCGGAATCTCTCGTTTCAATATGAATATCGCTGGCGCGTCGCTGGATGGCATTGAATATCGTTGAATCGACCAGCTTGATGATCGGACTCCGGTCCGCAGAGATCCGATCGATCGAAAGTACATCCTCTCCCTCGCCCGAGTCCTGGATGAGCTGTAACTTAAAATCCTCGGTGGCATCGTCAAGGATGCGCTGCGCACTCTCCGACTTCTGCAGAATTTCTTCGAGCGCACCGCGATCGCCGATCTTCACTTCGAGGACCTTTCCCAGAAGAAGCTCGAGTTCGTCCAACTTGGTGATGTCGGTGGGATCCGACATGACGATGGCAAGCCGCCCATTCGCCTCTGATTCGGGCAAAAAACAATACCGCAACATCAGATCAAAAGATATCGAACGGAAGAGGTCGTTATCGATACGAAATTTCTCCATATCAACGAGCTCGAGCCCCAGTCGTGTAGCCAGTTCCTCAGCCTCCTGGCCGGAGAGATCCGGTGCTCCGCGAGATTGCTCCAGTGGGCTCACTGATATCGACTCTGAATCTGACACTGAACGTCTCCCTCTACCTAGCAACGAACATCGAACAAGCCTGCGCAGCTCTAAAACTGAGCATCTCCGAGCAATCCAAACAGCGGTAAGTACACGGCGACGAGCAAAGCCGCTACGATAAACCCCATCAACACGAGCATCACCGGCTCGAGCAGGCTGAGAATCCTTTGCAGCTTGACCTCTACTTCCTCGTCCAAAAAATCGGCGACATCAGAGAGCATCTCCCCAAGTGCACCTGTAGTCTCGCCGACCTGGACCATGTCGACGGCAATATCGGTGGCGACTCCGCTTTTTTCGAGCGCCAGGTAAATGGAGCTACCCTCGCGCACTTCCTGAACGATTGGTTCGAGGCGGCCTCGAACGTACGAATTGCCGACTGCGGCGACCGAAGTCTCCAGTGCTCCGACCACCGGCAACCCACCGGACAAAAGCGTCGCTAGGGAACGACAGAACTCGGCAAGAGCCATCCGGTGAAGAATGAGCCCCAACAACGGCAGCCTCAGAAGCTGTCGATCTATCACCCGGGCTCCATGCGACGACAGTCTCCACTGACGAATGGTCACCGCACCCAATAAGAAGCTCAATAGAATCCACACGATATGCTGCTGCACGAAGCCGGAAAAGGCCATTAGAACTCTCGTCGGAAGGGGCAGCTCTGCACCGAGATCGTCGAAAAACACCTTGAATTTTGGAACGACATAGACTGTCATGATCCCGATTAACCCAGCCGAGAGCGCCACCAGTACAGCCGGATAAACCAACGCCGCAACGACCCGCCGGCGCGCGTCCATCACCAGCCTTTGATATCGAATAAAGCGGCGAATTACTTGCTCGAGATCTCCGCTCCGCTCCCCGGCCCTCAATGTCGGCGCGTACAGGTTGGGGAAGAGGCCGCCGAACCCAGCGAAACAGGCTGATAGTTCTTCGCCGCCTTTGACCCGATTCTTAATCTCTTCGAGAACTCCCTTGAACATGGGGTCGCGTTGACGCTCAGCCATCAACTCGAGCCCCTGGAGGACAGGAAGGCCCGACCTCAGCAGGGCTGCCAGCTCCTGATTAAAGACCAGCAGAGCGCGCATCGGTACGCGCTTCGTGGTCCTCTGAAAACTCGGCAACTTGAGCCAACTCGGCAAGCCGCGCCGACGCACTTCAAAGATGTGAAGACCGCGCTCAACGAGGCTGTCGCGCAAAGATTGCTCATCACGCGCCTCGTGGACCTCCTCGAGAACCGCACCGTCAGCCGCTCCTAGCTTGCAGATGAATCGCATCGATACTCCGAGCCCGAAGTCTTCATAGCTCCGACTCTCGATAATTTATGACTACAACGAGAGCTTCGGGGCTGGACTCCGTCTTTGCCAGACCCAAGATCATCGGCTTGCCAAGTCGTAAATCCAGATGGGTGTGAATGAGGGGTTTCGACTGCACCTTCGGACCGATTTTGTTGAGTCGAAATCCCTCGAGACGGACGCTTTTCTCCGGAAATTCAACCTGCAAGCGGAATCTCACATGATAGTTCAACCCCACCTTCAATTGGACCTC
>JAZFTL010000385.1:0-4274 GCA_036446675.1 Thermoanaerobaculia bacterium | reverse complement strand
GCTGCGCCATCCGGTCCACGAAGTGCGACGCATTCTTATAGCGGTTGAAGATTTTTTCGACATTCTTCTCGGAGAGCGAATGAAAACCGTACATGCGCTTGAAGGTGGGCTCGAACAGCTGGTCCTCTTCCTGAAAGTAATAGTTGTAGTGGGTCGCGTAGAGATAGAGAATATCGACGAACTTGCCGGGGCCCCTTTCCTCGAGGGAATTGAGCAGGCCGTCTACCGCTTCAATATCATCCTGCTCCAGAGCGCGCGCCTTCCAAACCCGGCGGAATCCGGAACTCTTTCTACTATTGAATAGAAAGGTATTCATTCTTCCGGTAGGGAATACATACTCATCCATCGAGCGATAACTGGGAACTGATGTATAGAAGAAATTGAGCGTGTATCCAAGGCGCCTGTAGATCTCGAAGATCACCGGGTAGGACTGCTTCACCTTTGACAGGTTCTTCCAATGCAGCGAGGACACCCCGGAGAAGATCCCGTGCATGCTTTCGGCGGTGCTGTTACCGGTCGAAAAGTGGCTCAATCCGCGGTAGCTTTTGGGATCAGCGGCGAGGGCGCTCATGTGGGGCATGATCTCGGGGGCGAGCATGTCAAAGCGCAGGCTCTCGACCATGATGTAGAGAATGTCGAAATCCTGGGTGACGCTGATCTCCTCCGGTAGGGCCGGCGGGCGGTAGCCGGCGGCGGTCACTGAAGGCAGAGGAAGGTCTGCATCAAGATCGGTGAAAGGCTCTTCCATTCGATCGATTCCGAGCCGATCTCCGAGCCGATCGAAGCGTAGATATCCATGAAAAGGGAGGCGCCGCCCAAGGGCGCTCAGGGCTTGGGGATTGTGGTGGGCGTGCAGTCCAAACGCAATCCGCTCGGTTGCCCCGATCACCAAGCACGGCACCAGAACGACGAGTAACGACAGTCGTCGCTGCGGGCCAAAGCGATCGGCGACCACTGCTAAGCCCAGGAGTATCGAGTACACGCTCACGGTAACGGTCGCCAGGCCCAACAACTCAGGTCCGCCGATCCCGATGGTAGTGAAGAATCCCGGCTCCGCAATAAGGTGCAAAATCTGTCTGTCGAGCCCCAGGCCAAATCGCCAAAGCAAGATCAGGTGCAGCAAAATTGCACCGAGGAGCAAAGTAAAAAGCAGGCTCGATAGCAGAAGAAATGAACGCCGCTCAGCGCTCGAGAAACGTCGAACGCCCTCGATCGAGATGTGAAGCAGCCCGTAGAGCAATGCCGCATGGCCCAGTCCATAGAAGACGAAGCTGCCACTCAACCCTGGGTCCATCGACAGTGGCCCCCGATCGCCCACCCGTAGACAGGCGATCACCGCTACCGCAATAACGCAATATTGCAAGGCGACTCTGGCCAAGGAAAGGGGGTCTGGAGACTGCTCTGACAGCCGGCGAGGTTTGGTCAAAGCGGCCGCTCTTTACCAAGCCTTCCAGTCGTGCTCGGTCGGATCCTCTAAACCCTCAGAGTCACTCACTATCTTCCGCTTCTGTCCACTCGACGAATGCTTCGCCTTCTTCGGGGGCACGACATCTCCAGCCCTCATCCAATCCAGAGCCGGCCGCAACATTTCGACTTCGAGACCATAGATCCGTTGCCTGCCACTGCGACTCTCTGACACCAGTCCGGCTTGGCGCAGGATTTTGAGGTGCCTCGAAATCGCCGGTCGACTTACTGAGAATTGCGCCGTGATCACCTGAACCGGCAGAGGTCTCTCTCGCAACAGATCCACAATCGATCTTCTCGTGGGGTCCGCGACAGCTCTAAAAACCAAGGATTCCGCCGACTGGTGGTCATGCATGGAAGTTTCTCTCACGAAGGTATCCTGTAGAGAATAGCAGGTAGCGATATAGTCTCAGATAGCACTCGAGAGAACTCATCAAGTGGGAGATCCGAATGTTCCATAAAGACTGGCGTCAACTGGCGATTCAGCAACTCGATGCACCCTTCGACTTAGTGATTGTCGGCGGCGGTATCACCGGCTGTGGCATATTCCTCGACGCCGCTCAGCGTGGGCTGCGCGTCTTGATGATCGAGAAGCAAGACATCGCCTCTGGAACTTCTTCCCGATCTTCCAAACTCGTGCATGGCGGTCTGCGCTACCTCAAGCAAATGCAATTTAGAGTGACTCGAACGGCTTGCCGGGAGCGAGATCGTATGCTGTCACTCAACCCTCTCTTGGTCCAACCGATTAGGTTTCTCTATCCAGCCCATAAGGGCGACAAGATCCCCGGATGGAAAGTCGATCTTGGTCTCTGGATGTACGATCGACTCACCCGCCTTCCCGAGAAGCACAGTCATGTGAGCCTCGAGGAGTTTCAGCGCCTCGCCCCAGGCATCGACACGACCGACCTCGAAATGACTCTTGCCTATACCGATGCGATGACCGATGACGCCCGTCTGACTCTGGCGGTAGCAGCTACGGGTTTTGCCTATGGTGGATTGATGCTCACTCGGGCCGAGGTCGCCGCGCCGCTACGCGCTCCTAATGGAACTCTCAAAGGAGTCGTGGTTCGTGACCTCGAGAGCGGCAAGAGCTACCGCATAGAGTCTCATCTGGTCGTCAATGCGGCGGGAGTTTGGGTCGACCGGATACGACAACTTTTCGACATGGAAGGGGCTCGCCTGCGTCCTTCCCGGGGAAGCCACATCGTCTTGCCGCATCATCGCCTACCCATTAAAGCCGCGATGATGATTCCCTCGCCGGATGATCAAAGGCCGGTGTTTCTGATTCCCCACCCCAAAGGTGTCTTGGTGGGAACGACGGATATCTACCACGATGGATCGCTTGCCGATCCCCGGCCCACCCAAGATGAATTGAGCTATCTCATCAGAGCGCTGCAGTCGCAATTCCCCTTGGCCGCGCTGTCGCTTGGCGACATCGTTGCTGCGTTTGCCGGCCTTCGCCCGATTTTGGACGCCCATACGGACAATCCATCCGCAGCCAGCCGAGAGGAGGAGATTTGGGAGGAAAGAGGACTGCTCTGCGTTGCGGGTGGCAAACTTACGACCTGGAGGCCGACGGCCGAAGAGGCCGTCGACGAAGCACTTACCTTCATACCGGAAGAGCGCGCTCAAGTGGCGGCCCCGTGCAGTACCAAGGGAACCGCCTTGGTCGGCCTCGCGCCGGCAGACCTGGCAGACCGACTCGAGCGGAGCTTGAAGCTGGATGCTGAAATTGCCAATGGCGCGGCCCGCCGACTGCGGGCATCTGCGTGGCGACTCAGCGAAGTGGCGCATTCCAGGGCGGAGCTCGATCCGCTGATCGAGGGGAGCGATCTCTGTGCCGCTGAAGTGCGTGCTCATCTGACCGGTGGAGCGGTGCTGCACCTCGAAGATCTACTCTTGAGAAGAGCTCGGCTCGGCCTATGGCAGCCCGACTTGGCAGTAGCCGTTCTTCCCCAACTGCGGCCTATCTTCAGGGAGGAGATGGGCTGGGACAACGCCAGATGGAGTCGAGAGGAGGCGAGTTTCGATGCGGCGCTCGAAGCATGGTCGCCCCGAGGAGTCACTCAGCAGTCGTCCCCGAACTAGCAACTCCTGGTAAGCTGGGAGTGCGGCTTTCGGAGACAATTGAGCCGGGCGAGGTGGTCCAAGATGCAGGAAGATACCCTCTATTTTCGACAGTTGCTTGCCGGGAGGCAACTCGCGACCACCAACCCGGTCGCCGGCCAAATGGCCAACTTCATGTATCTGATCGGGGATCCGAGCATCCGCGAGGCAGTTATCGTCGATCCGGCTTGGGATGTGCACTCACTCATCGAGCTGGCTGAGAGAGACGGTTACAAAATCGTCGGCTCACTCGTGACCCACTACCACCCGGACCATATCGGCGGCGACCTCTTTGGTACTCAAGTTGAGGGGATTGTCCGCCTCCTGGAACATGCCGCAGTGCCGATCTACGTCAACAAGCATGATTCCCAGGGAGTACGAATCGTTACCGGAGTCTCTGAAAGCGACCTATCTAAAGTCGATGACGGCGATACCTTGAAAGTGGGCTCAGTGGAAATCAAATTTCTTCATACCCCGGGTCACACTCCGGGCAGCCAGTGCTTCATGATTGGCAACCGACTGGTAGCTGGTGACACCCTATTCGTTCAGGGGTGCGGACGAGTGGACCTTCCTGGCGGCGATTCCGAGGCCATGTACTACAGTCTCACCCAGAAACTGGCGAAGCTTCCCCCCGATACTCTGCTCTATCCCGGACATAACTACGGCCCCCAAGAGACCTCCACCATTGCCGCCGAACTCGAGCA
>JAZFTL010000384.1:0-2981 GCA_036446675.1 Thermoanaerobaculia bacterium | reverse complement strand
TCCAGTTTCCAGCGCTGCTTTAGCCTCGGCGTATTGCTCGGCATAGATCAATGCCGCGGTCTGAGCGCGTCGCGCCAACTGATCATTTGGTTGAACTTTCAAAGCCTCGCTGTATGCACGCGCCGCCGCATTGAAGTCCGCCCTGCTTGCCAGAATGCTGCCCAGTCGAATATGAGCGGGTAGCAGATCGGCATCCAACTCTACGGCCTTTGAATAATACCCAAGAGCTTCATCGAAGTCGTTGAGCTTCTCGTTGATTCGGCCCAGTAGAAGATATGCCTTGGCGCTCAGCCCCGCGGGAAGAGAACGTTTCAGGCCCTCGCGAGCCGAAGTTGCGGCTGCATCGAAATTTCCCTCTTGTTCGTAGATCCGCGCCAAGTTCACATAGGCGACCACCTGCTCAGGATCACTTGCTAGAAGCTCCCTAAAAGAGGTCTTGGCTTCATCGATGCGCCCGGACCGGAGGAGGGCCAACGACATCTGAACCATAACCTCCGTATTGCGAGGCGACAGGGCCAACGCTTTCTCAAAGTTCTCCAAGGCGGCAGCGTCCGAGCCTTCTCGTGTGTCGACGATTCCAAGCGCGAGATAAGCCTCTGCAAACGAAGAATCGAGTTCGAGCGCTCGAAGAAAACTGCTTCTTGCGGACTGTAAGCCACCGGCCTCCAAGTGCGCCAATCCAAGGTCTTTATAGTTCAGTGGATTTGCCGGCTCCACTTCTCGAGCAGCCTGATATTCGACAATCGCCTCAGGTATTCTCCCGAGCTTCTTCAGAGTCAGGCCGTATCCCCGCCGCATGGGAGCATTCTCCGGGTCCGCTGCAACTGCGGCCTTGAATTCAACGGCCGCCAGCTGCAGATCACCCTGCGCCAGGGCTCGTTTCCCTCGCACAAAATGGACCGAAGCGTCGGTCGCGAGGGCACGCAGACGGAGAAGTTCGGAATCCGGGACTGTAACTTTCACTGAGCCCATCTGAGCGAGATGCTCTTGTGCCTGGTCGACATCTCCGAGCCGGCGATAGGCCTGCGACAGCGGATAGTGAACGGCCGTCGCCTTCGGCTGCAGCTTTAACGCCTCTTCAAAGTGCTCCACTGCCTCTTGCCAGTTGCTACTCGCAGTCGCCAGCTTGCCTAACCCATAGTGCGCCGCCGCGCATGATCGACTAACCTCCAGAGCACGGACGAACCGCTCAGAGGCTACCTCCAGAGCACTCTGTTCGAGATGGGCCATTCCGGAGCGGACGAGAGCCGCCAGATTCGCTGGACGTCGGTCCAGCGCTTGATCGTAAAGCCGGCCCGCCTCTGCAAGCCGGCTTTCCCTCTCGTACAGAAATCCGAGGAGATAGGTCCAGCGGAACTCTTCGGGAGCGAGTTGGTGAGCAAGTTCCAGCGCAGCCTCGGCGGAACTAGGAAAGTCGTAGAGTAGATAGAGACCCCCCAAGTCTCCGAACTGGCCAGCCAGCTCTTCTGATTGGGTGCCTTGGTTGTCCAGCAAGCCGGCGAGGGTCTCCCGACGGCTATCCAACTGAGCCCGAACCGCCGGATCTAATCGATCGAGAAGTGGATTTGGAATCCCCTCGATATTTACCTCCAGAGGAGCGCTCCAAGCCGATACAACCGCGGCCCAAACGAGTACTACTTGGAGCAAGAGGCAGCGAACGCTTTTCTTCAATGTCTGATCCCTGTATCTGAATTAACAACCGTAAGATAGTGATCGATAGGTCATCTTTAGACCGCTGTAACCCTGTCTTTTCCCTGCTGGCTCGAACGAGGCCTGTCTCGGGGGCAACTCGACTGGCGCGAATCTCTCCATCATCTGCTGGAATCGAGGGTCGGCCCGCAGCGGGTCCCAGCGTGGGTCGCTCCGGAGCAAGGGAACGGAGATCCAGGAGGGTGTCGACAGGAGGAACTCGAGTTGGTCGACCGCCGCGTCGGAATCACCGACGAGCGTGTAGATGTGGGCGAGGTCGACCACATAGGGGAGGCCGTAGAAGGCGTGCTCGGAGAGCGGCAGCAGATGCGTGGCGCGGTTGCCCTCCCGGACGGCCTCCTGTTCGCGTCCCAGTGCGGCGTAACCGATACCGAGGGAACTGTGGAGGCGGGGGTTGTCGGGCTTCGAGCGAATGTCGGCCTCGAGCAGTCGGCATGCTTCCTGCCAAGCCTGCGTGGCCCGACCGGGCTCTCCCATCAACTCGAAGAGCTGCGCTTCGAGCCATGGTTTCGGCCGCTCGAAGGTTTTGAGCCGAATCCAGTCGTGGTTCATTGACGCGAGCCGGTCGAGCGCCAGACCGTAGTTGCCCTCCTGGAGATCCTGCTGAAACCAGGACCATCGCGTCCAGTCGTCGTCCTGATCGGGAATGGTCTCGAGAACGGATCGTGAGGCCGGCCCAGCACCCCGCCAGCTCCAGATGGCGAAGAACTTGTACAGATAGGGCCAGAGACCGTCCGGAGCCAGGGCGATGGCCCGATCACTGGCAGCGACGGCTTCGGGGTATTGTCGCTGAACCCAGTGCACGTGCGCGATCATTGTCGGCAGCGAGGCATCGCGGGGACTGAGCTCGAACGCGCGTTCGAGTTTAACGAGGGCCTCCTGCCATCGGCCCTGGGTCTCCAGGATCGCGGCCGTCGCGCTCAGCACGTCGACGCTGTTGGGAAGCCCCCGCTGGGCGATGGCGAGCTGGGTCAACGCAGCGTCGTGGTCCTCGTCGATCCACAGATGATGGTAGGCGAGGGCAAGGTGAGCTCTGGGGGAGTTGGGCGCCAGCTTCAGGGCCTTCCCGACGGCCGCCTCCGCCGCCTGCCGCCTTTGATCCGAGGTGTCGTGGCGCAGCGAGAACATCCTGCCGTGAACGATCGCTGCCTCGGCGTAGGCGAGGGCAAACCCCGGGTCGAGTTCCACGGCCAGCTGGAAGCTCTCCGCCGCCTGCTCCAGCCGCTCGAAGGTGATGTGGGGCCGGCTCATCGTGTAGCGACCACGGAGGT
>JAZFTL010000383.1:0-2016 GCA_036446675.1 Thermoanaerobaculia bacterium | reverse complement strand
TCCGATGTTCGTCAGCCCAGGAGCCCGCGCGGCAGAAAGTATACCTGCGACTAGAGCATCCGCCGTCGCCGTCGGTTGCGGCCGCCCCTACCAAGATTGAGCTCTTGATAGGGTTCGACTCCTGCCGCGACGCACCTCGGTAGTTCTTGACCCAGCGCCGCTTCGATCTCTCGCAGCATCGCCTTGTCCTGCCACGTAGCAATCGTCGAAACTACCCCTTTCGCTGATCCTCGAGCAGTTCGACCGGCCCGATGAATGTAATCTTCCACGGTTTGAGGTGTGTCGAAATTCACGATATGGCCGATCCGCGGAATATCCAGACCTCGAGCCGCAATGTCGGTCGCTACAAGAACTTTGTGTTCGCCGCGGCGGAACCCCTGAAGAGCAGCGACACGCTGACTCTGACTCCGACCTGAGTGAATTCGCACCACCGGGTGACCTTCGAGTTCTAACTGCCGACAGGCCCAATCAGCATCCATTTTGCGCCGAATAAACACCAACACGCTGCCTTTTTCTTCTTTGGCCAAGGCCAATAGGCAGCGTTTCTTGTCTTTGGCATCCACCATATAGAGTTCGTGGGTGATTCCCCCGGCGGCACCCTCAGGTCGAAGATCGACCATTTTCGGATCCTTCATAAAGCGCTGGGCCAGGCGCTCGATCGCGGCCGGCAGGGTCGCAGAAAACATTAATGTCTGGCGCTCCCTGGGCACCGCCTTCAGGACCGCTTGAATCTGCGGCAAGAAGCCCAAATCCAACATGTGATCGGCCTCATCCATCACCAAACTCTGTAGATTCTTCAAGCTGACAGTGCGCCGCTCCAGGTGATCCAATAAGCGCCCTGGGGTGGCGACTACAACGTCGGGTCGCTTTTTGAGGCGATCGATTTGGGGACCAATTTTGACCCCCCCAATCAGGCACACCGCTCTGAGCCCGGCAGACTCTCGGAAGCCTCCCAGGAAGGTCTCCGTTTGCAGTGCGATCTCTCGAGTGGGGCAGAGAATCAGCCCTTTGAGTTGTCCTTTTCCGGCATGCTTTTCGACTAGAGGAAGACCAAAAGCAGCGGTCTTTCCAGATCCGGTCTCGGCCAGCCCAACGATGTCGACACCTGCCAGAGCTGCGGGAATGACCTCTGTCTGGATCCGCGTTGGTGCGATGAACTTGAGGGCTCGGAGACGTCGAACCACATCCTCGGACAGACCCAACTCGAGAAAGGTCCTGTCGGTAAGTTGAGCTGGATCCTGCGGAATTCCCTGACCTTCCATCGTCACCTACCCTTGACTGTCCTCACCGATAAAAAAGAGCTTTTCTTCTGAATCTTCCGTCTCTTCGTCTAAATCATTCGACTCATTAGAGGCCATCACGACGTTTTGAGCGCTCAGGGTCCCGTTCGAGTGGCTGAATATGTTCATGGCGAACCGCGCTCCGGGACCCGGGTAATTGATGTAGAAGACCTCCGGCTTGCGGCCGGGCCGTCGCACCCTCACTTGGACTCGATCTTGCTCGGCGTGGGGATTTCTCATGGGAATCGAAGTGCATCCGGATTGCACGATGAAATCCTTTTCTTTGATCCGCGACTTCTTGTCGTACGTTACGTTGAAGTGGTCCGCTACGTGCTTACCTTCGATGGTAGTGATTCGAGTAAAGGTGAGGAAAGTATCCGAGAGCGCTCCAGGACCCCGCTTGAGCCCAAGATCTACGCAGAGAGTCTCCGCCCCTACACGACGAAACGTGGCCTGCGCCAGCGGCAGCACATCACCATGTCCTTGATCCTGCAAGAATCTTCGAGTCTCGCCGACTTTCATTGCCATACTTTGCAGGGGACCTTGAGAATCTTGGCCCAAGACGACGGCGGGAACCACCCACAATGTCGCCAGTATCATCAGTCTCTTCATACCCAGAACCTCCTTGCATGTCGTACTCAATTCCACTTGATCTCGCAGGTCGGCATCACATCGATCAGCAAGTTCGAAACCCTGCCCAAGCTCGGCTCGAGCTCGGCTTTCGGCGCAACATGCA
>JAZFTL010000382.1:0-3340 GCA_036446675.1 Thermoanaerobaculia bacterium | reverse complement strand
AGGAATGGAAAAAGATCTGATGAATCGCTTCCCGAGCTGCAGGGAGCTGGCTGAGGCCGTTCGAGAAGCTCTCGGAACCGCCCTGGCTGACGCCACCCTCGTAGTTCACAGGATCAAGCAGTCAGAGGCAGACACCGTCCTCGCTTTGCCGCTGGGCCATGAGACTCAGCCGGCGAATGCGCCGCCGACTTCCACTCCCAAGCAGGGCACTTGGGTCAAGGTGATAGTCGGCACTTTAGTTGTCGGTGCTCTTGCTTTCGGCGGCTGGAAGGGGTGGATTCAGTTCGGTCTGCAGCGAGCGAGCGGTGGAGCCGCCGATGAAGGTAACGGGCAGGCCCAAGCGACAGGTACCCTCTTGGCTCCGGTCGATTTTGAGGGAACAATTTCTGTGTTCGCTGAGCCCACGGGCGCAGAGATTTGGGTAGACGGAGTGGATCGCGGCGTTCGTGCACCAGCCGAGATTAGTGTCAAGGGTGAGCTTGGGGACCGGGTACAACTCGAGCTGCGCCAAGATGGTAGCCTGATCAATGCCACCCAAATTGTACTCGGCCCTGCTATGCCGAAGCGATGGGGGACACACGGCCCACCCCAAGCCGAGACGCCGCTTGCAGCGGAGACGCTAGCTGTGGCGGCACAGAGTCCGATTGCAGAAGTGTTGCGAATCACCAGCGAGCCCGCGGGTGCCGAGGTTTCGTTTGATGGCCGCCGCGTTTCAGGTCGCACTCCCACCGAAATTACGGTTGTAGCAGGAGAATCGCATCACATTTCAGTGCAGCTCTTGGGCTACAAGGCGGCCGGCAAGAGATTCAAGCTCGAAGATCTTTCTGCCGCTCAACGGAGTGAGGGTCGGCTTCACTTCGGCCTCAAGGAGGGTATTCCACCCGCCGTTCTTCTTATCGAAAGTTCGTATGATTTCTCGATCGAGGTTGCGGGTCGAAAGTATCCGGAAGCGAAGCGGCGAAAGCTGACATTGCCGCCTGGCGATCATCAGGTGAAGATCTCGGCGCCGAGCGTCTTTTACTTCGACAGTCCAGTGCTGCGATTGAGCAGCGCAGAGACCACCGACTTTCCGTTGCCACCGACTGTACCGGTGAATTTTGCTGCAGCTCCCAGTAACTGTCGCGTGACGATCGATGGCAAAGATCTCGGCTTCTTGCCCGCCAAGGTTAACGTCGTCGTCGGCACTCACGAATTCAAATTCGAATGGACCAATCTCGGTAAGTCGGACACCTTCAGGGAACACGTGCGACAAGATACGGTAAGGATTTTTCGAGCAGCGCCTGAGTGATGCGATCCTTGACGAGATTCAGCTCCTGCGGCTGGTTGGTTGCAGTCTGCTCGGTGATCACTGGTTGCTTCCTGGATCCGAGCCGCGTTTCCGGCCAGCCATCCGCCGTAGCGGCCGCAGAGCAACGGCTTATTGCAGATGCTGCACGCCTTACTCAAGAGGGAGATGTCGCTGAGGCGCTGACCGCTTACGAGACTCTTCTGCGGCAGTTTCCAAATAGCGAGTTCGGCCCTGAGGCGCGGTTGCGTCTGGCCTGGGGTCGTTGGGAAGAAGGAAACAGTCTCGAGGCGATGCGCTTGGCGCAAGAACTCGTGGACCAGTCGATTGACAAACCGCAGGCTGCGGGCGGTTTTGTTCTCTTGGGCGAGGCGATGGCAAAGAGTGCAAGAGATCGCAAAGATATTGATCACGCCCGTGACGCGCTGAGAAACGCTTGGACCCTGTTTGACCGCGAGAGTTTTCCGAATTTGGAGTGGAGGACACAAGCCCTGGTCAGAAGCGCCGAATTGGCGTTCAGCCTCGGTGAATACGAGTCGGCAGCAGTAGCCTATTTAGCTGTGATCGAGGACGAGTCGGAGTCTTCGTTGACTCGAATCGCGCGCCTCAACCTAGGTGAATGCATGTTGCAGCTGGGGGAGTTGTCTGCAGCGGCAAGACTGTTTCAAGAGGTGGTGGACTCTTCCGATAGTGAGAGTTCAGACGCATCGACGGTGGTGGCCACCGCTCTGCGACGGAACTCTCTGTTACACCGACTATGGCTTCGTCCAGCGGCAGGGAGTCGGCCCTGGAGTAGGGCGCGGTATCTTTCACCAGGGAGTGCTGGTTTCAAGAAGCCGCACAGCGTTGCCGCCTCTGCAGATGGGCGCCTTATCGTCGCGGACTCCAGCCTGAGAGAAGTTGTCGTACTCAGTGAAGCCGGAGAGCCCCTGTTCAAGTCCGCCGTGAAGTTTGCGCAGCGTCCTGCCTTTGATCTGGCCGGCGCTCCCATTTCTGTGACAGGGGAGCGTGTTGTAGAACTTGAGAGCCGAGCGAGCCACACCTTTGTCGATCCAGACTCGAAACGTGCCGAGCCCCTCAACAGAATTAAGGCTGCAGAACAGGGAAGGTTTGGCGCTTGGACAATTCTTACGACGAAACCAGCTCGAGTGCTGCTCTACGATTCCTCTGACGAATTCCGATCCGCCCTTTTTGATAAACAGCGTGGAGAGGTGGTCGATTTAGCTCACGACAGGCAGGGCCGAGTCTACCTGCTAGATCAGAAAAGAAGGGCAGTCTTCAGATTGGCCTCCGGGGGAGCTTCACTCGAGCGCGTGCTCGAAGGAGATTGGTCAAAAGCGGCAGCCATGGACATCGACATGCTGGGAAATATCTACGTCCTAGACCGAGGTGAAGCGAAGGTTCACGTGTATGATTCCGCCGGAAACAGGATTCAGTCGTTCGGCCCGAGTCTACCTGGGGGGGTTACGCTGAAAGCCCCAGAGGATCTTGCAGTGGATGGGTCGGGGAGAGTGTATGTCGCCGATCCGCGTCTCTCGGCAATCGTCGTCGTGGAGTGAGCTGATATGAAAAACAGACGCTCACGACTCGCTGTATTCCTGGGAATGGTCTTTGTCCTGGCGCCGATCTCCTGGATCACCTCCGATCAAGAGATTGAAGAGGCAGACCTTGTTGAACTTGAATTGGGACCCGATGCGAGAGTCGCTCCCGATCTGACCCAGCTAGAGAAAGTCTACGCCCACGCTCAACAGGTGTTTGCGTCAGCTGATCAGCCAGACGCCATCCCTCTTCTAACCGAGATCATTGATCGGCTGCAGAGCCGAAGTACCGAACGAGCCTTGGTGATCAAAGAGAAGATGTTGCTGTCGCGCAGCTTGTTTTCCAGAGGCGAGGTTCATTTCAATCTCGGTGAGACCGACCGGACCAGGAGTGATCTTCGACAGGCGATAACTACCGATCCGGCGATGCCGATCGATCTCGATCAAATCTCGCCGAAGTTGGCGCGCTTCTTTGAGTCGATTCGAAATGAGCTGGTGGGCTATATAGACTTTCGCC
>JAZFTL010000381.1:0-3846 GCA_036446675.1 Thermoanaerobaculia bacterium | reverse complement strand
TAAACTATGAGGAAATCGCAACTCTCCTTTGAGCTCGATCCGATGATCGACCCCCTGTCCCCACGAGGCGGTTGCCCACTCCCCAACGCCATCGAGAGTAAGTATCGCTGCAGATTGATACGGAGACGGGTAAAAGGCCGAAGCGCCATGCGACTGGTGGTGTTCGGGAAACAAGATGTCACCGGAAAAGCCGGTCTCCCTTTGAATAAGCTCAGTCATCCACAGCTTCTGCTTCAACCAGAGCGGCATCGCCTTGAGAAACGACGGCAAGCCGGACGGGGCAAATGCCAAGTAGGTTTCCAGTAGACGTTCAAACTTCAACCAGGGCTTGTCATAGAAAACTACACAGTCAAGGTCCTCGCTGCGAATTCCCGCTTCGTGAAGGCAGTAATCTAAGGCTTGTTTCGGAAAGCGATGGTCATGCTTCTTTCGCGTAAAGCGCTCTTCTTGGGCCGCAGCGACAAGCACCCCGTCTCGGATGAGACTGGCGGCTGAATCGTGGTAGAACGCTGAGATGCCTAGTATGTACATTACAAAGGGAGTCTCTGCACCCAAACTTTACCCAGCGGCTCCGTCCAAGAGGCGACTCACCGGCACGAACTGGTACCCGGATCGAAGTGCAGCTCGCACTTCGGATTCCAGCACCGCGAGGGTTTCTCTGTGGGGGTGGCCAATCGCAATGGCCCTCCCGTTCTTTCTGGCTAGCTCTTTGAGATGCGCGAATTGGCGCCGAATCGAGCCCGGATTCAAATCGTCATCTAGAAACACCTGACGCTGGGCCACCGGAACACCGAGCCGGCGGGCGATACGATACCCTTGGCTCTTGGCGCTGGTGCGGGAGTCAAGATAAAACAGTCCTTCTCGTGATAGCACTTCGAGGATGACTTCAGTCGCTTTGGGGTCTTCTGTCATTCGTGAGCCCATATGATTGTTGACTCCACGAGCTCCTGGAACGGCCCACAGTGCCATTTGAACAGCGCGGCGCATCTCAGCCCGGCTCATGTCGAGAGTAAGTGCACCCCTACCCGGATCGGCGCCCGTACCCGGCTCCATGGGCAGATGACACAATATCTCCGCCTGCCTTCTGGTGAGTTCTTCGACAACCGCGGAGGTTTGTGACTCAAAAGGCAAGACAGCGTAACTCAACGGTATCTGCAACTTGGACAGCCTGTCGAGATCAGCGAGACTTCTGCCAAGATCGTCAATCACCAACGCGATCATTGCACCGGCACCCTCGACAGCTTGATTTCTGAATTCAACGGTACGATCCGGCTCTCCCGAAAGAGACTTCGAAGGTACCGCCCTCACCTTCTCAGCGGCTACGGCCGGACCAAATGATATTTCGCTCGTGGAGGCCTTCTCCGAACATTCTCTCCCACCCAGGAAAAAACCAAGTGCAAGGCATGCCAGGCAGCAGCAGGCTGTGATGAGTCCAGGAGGGAGTGATCGGCCGCTCCTACGGCGGGTTCTAGCCGACACGAGCCTTAGGCAGCTTTCTTCTCCGAGGCGCCTTCGTCGGCCTGAATGAGTTCGAGAGCGCGATCGAGGATGGGGTCATCCACCGGCACTTCGGGCTCGGCGAAACGGTCACCCGACTGCGAAACCAATACATCGGGCACGATGCCGACATCGATCGGCTTGCCGTCCGGACCTGTATAGAATCCGTCTGTGGCGAGGAGTCTGGAACCATCGTCCAACGGTAGCAGGGACAGTCTTCCGGCGTAGCCAAAGGTTCTCTCGCCGACCAGCTGTGCTCCTGCTCCCTGCCTCAAGACGGTCGCCAGAACCTCTGATGCCCCAATTGAACCGCGATCCACCAGAACAACCAGCTTCCCGTCCCATACAGGAGCATCACTCGTCGCGAAATGTTTCACCGATTTTCCTCTCTCTTGAAGGTCACCTAAGTCTCCGTTGACGAAGTGGCGGGCAATCTCGTAGGCGATCTCGTACCCGCCTCCAGCATGACCTCGAAGGTCAATGATGAGTCTGTCCTCACCTTCGGTTCGCAATGCTCCTAGCAGATCTCCAACGTCCTGGTCCGCCCCAGTTACAAAACGTCCGACACTCATGACTGCGGCTTCCTTTCGCTGCACCAGTGTTGGTATGGCGACGGCAAAGTCATCGAGCATAATTGTGATGTTCTGAGCTCCACCGGGTCGGTGCACCTTGACGATCACCTCGGTTCCCGGAGTGTTGGCCAGAGTGTTTTGAATCGACCACAGCGGCAGGCCGCGAGTAGTCTGGCCGTCGATCTCTGTCAAAACGTCGCCGCGCAGAATTCCCGCTGAAGACCCCGGGCCAGCCGAATCTACCGCTGCCACTAGGGCTATGCCGCGCTGCTTGATAACTATCAGTCCAGATCTGTCAATACCGGCTCCGCCAAGCTTCAGGTATTCCTCGACGGCTTCTTCAGGTATGTAGGTTGAAAAGGGGTCCAAAGCGTCGGTAGCACCGTCCATTGCCCCGGCAAGAAGCTCTTCCACCGATGTCTCTTCGACGTAGGCTCGCCCAATGAGAGTCAGCACTTCCGTAAAAACGGAGAGCTGTTTGTACAACGAGTCTTCGCGCTTGTCGCCCTTGGTTGGAGCTCCAGAAAGACTGCCGGTGGCGATCGGCAACAGGCAAGCCAGAGAGATCAGAAAAAAAACGAGCCGACCTCTCATCAGCAGATCCTAGACGTTGAGGTTAGCGTAACCATTCTTTGGGGTCCACAGGCCGGTTTTCGACTCGGAGTTCAAAATACAAATGATCACTGGTACGACCCACCACCGTCCCCAAAGATACCATATCGCCCTGTTGAACTTGAAGGCGCTCTAGCCCGGCGTAGAGCGTGAAGAATCTACCCGGGTGCTTGACCACCGCAGTGAAGCCGTAGCCTTGAAACGGCGCCGCGAACAGCACCTTCCCAGGGAAGACCACGCGAGCCTGATTTCCGGGTCGAGTCAGAATCTCGAGACCATTATGCGGAACCTTGGTTCGATACCTATCATCCGTCCGCGGCCCGAACCCCGTCGTTACCGTGCCTTGAACCGGCCAATCGAGAACTCCCTTAAAGCGGTTCATCGGAGTGCCCGACAACGGCGACCCCGCACGTCCGTAGAGAAAGTCTAGGAAATTCGCCAGTTTGACCTCCTTTCTTCTGAGTCTCTCAGTCTGCGCCGACAGTGCACTCCCCTCACGTACCAGCCTTGCCATGATCGATCGTTGCTGTTTCTGCAAACGACTGAGTTGCGCCAGGCGGACCGACTCGAGTTCGACCCAGGCATCTACCTCTTCACGACGGTCAAGAATTTCCACTCGTTCTTTCTCGAGCTCACTCTGGGTGTTCATAAATCGGCCTAGCAGGTTCGCGTCGCGAGTGGCAAGAAATCTGAGTTGACGAATACCCGGCAACAGATCCTGCTCCGAGCGAATCGAAAGAATGAGCCGCAGGTAACCCTGTCGGCCAATACGGTATAGAGCCGAAAGACGCTGTCGCAGCTCGCGACGTCTCGTGATCAAATCCTGCTCCAACTCCTTGGCGTGATTCTCGATACGCACAAGAGAATTTGCGGCAATGGCCCCGGCCTCCCTGGCCTCGCTTACTCTTTTTTCCTGGAGATTCAACGCGACAACGGTCTGCTCTAGTTGACCTTTCAAACCACCCTTCTCCCGTCGGATTTGCCTTAATTGAAGAGTTAATGTGGAAATCTCGTCCCGCAGTATTTCAAGTTCCTCTTCCCGATTGGGCTGCTGACCGAAGCCATTTCCGGCAACGAACAGACTGACTACTACGATCGCAACTCCCATCTCCATACGACCGACTCTCGAGGTCGGGCGAGCATATCGGCGATAGTGGCGAGAAGT
>JAZFTL010000380.1:0-8168 GCA_036446675.1 Thermoanaerobaculia bacterium | reverse complement strand
CGACTACAGCAGACCATCTATCTCATATTAGTCGTGCAGTAGCCAGCCCACAGGAACGCGCAGCTTGGGAAGGGTCGTCGGCCCCGCTTTGGCCCAGGACATCTCGCCATCGGATTAGGTCTTGGTTTGACGCCTAGGTGGCTTGATGTTGCAGTACTAGTGTCGTAGAATGACACTATGAAGCTTGGCTCTCGTCAGCACAGAATGCTCGAGGCCATCTTCAAGCAGCCGACTCCTGCAAACATCGCATGGTCCTCCGCAGAGAGTCTTCTTAAGGCGTTGGGGGCAGAGATAAGCGAGGGCAGAGGATCTCGCGTTCGCATCCACTTGAGAGGAGTGCGAGCGGTCTTCCATCGGCCGCACCCTCAAAAGGAGATGCACCGAGGGGCGGTCAGGTCCCTGAGACGTTTCTTGATTGAGGCTGGAGTGCAGTCCGAGAGGTGAGCGTTATGCTGGAGTACAAAGGGTATCGTGGCCAGGCGGAGTTTGACGAGGATGCAGCGGTTTTCCATGGGGAGGTTCTGGGCACGAGAGACGTCATCACGTTCGAAGGGACGACTGTCCGGGCCCTCGAGAAGGCCTTTCGAGACTCGGTGGAGGACTATCTGGAATTTTGTGGGGAGCGCGGGGAGGAACCGAACAAGCCGTTCTCAGGGCGACTTATGGTCCGAGTGCCTCCAGGACTCCATCGCGACTTGTATGTCGAAGCAAAGCTGGAAAGGAAAAGTCTGAACCAGCTGATTGCAGAGAAACTCGAGAAGGTCAGCTAACGCAAACCAGGGCACCGGCTTACAAGTATTAGAGTGGCCTTGGCCATTGACAGGCTACGTCTGCACCCTGCGATCCAGAGTGCGGTATTGAATGGCTTCGGCGATGTGCCCCGACTGTATGTCGGTGCTGCCGGCCAGATCGGCGATGGTGCGGCCGACCTTGAGGACGCGGTCGAGGGCTCTGGCGGATAGACCTAGACGTTCGAAGGCGGTATCTAGGAGAGTACGAGTGGAAGTCCCGAGAGTACAGAAGCTTTCGACTTCCCCGGGGCTCATGGCGGCGTTCAGCGCGATCGAGGCTCCCGTTGGAAATCGGTTTTGCTGGATGGAGCGCGCTCTGCTGACCCGCGCGGCGACGCTGGCGCTGGGTTCGCC
This sequence comes from Thermoanaerobaculia bacterium, assembly GCA_036446675.1. Taxonomy (GTDB): domain Bacteria; phylum Acidobacteriota; class Thermoanaerobaculia; order Multivoradales; family JAHEKO01; genus JAZFTL01. The sequence continues at coordinate 7,023 of JAZFTL010000380.1, read as the reverse complement.
TGGGGTAGATCGCAATTCGTCGAGTGAGATTGCCGGGACTTCTACGTGAAGATCGATGCGATCGAGTAGGGGTCCGGAAATGCGGCCGCGGTAGCGTTCGACCTCTGCCTGAGAGCATCGACACTCGTGTCTAGGGTCTCCCAAGTGGCCGCACTTGCAGGGATTCATGGCTGCCAAGAGGGCGAACTGGGCGGGGTAGCGGAACCGGGCTCGAACCCGCACGATGTCGATGATGCCACCCTCTAGGGGTTGTCGAAGGGCCTCTAGGGTGTCGCGCCGATACTCCGGAAGCTCGTCGAGGAAGAGCACGCCGGCGTGCGCTAGAGAAGCCTCTCCAGGTCGCGGAACCGTTCCTCCGCCGACCATTCCTGCGGTGCTGATTCCAGGATGGGGGCTGCGAAAGGGGCGCTCCCGGATGAGTCCGGAGGGGGGTTGCTCTGCGACCAGAGAGTGAATTTTGGTGACTTCGATCGAGTCGGCGCGGCTCAGTTCGGGAAGAATTCCGGGTAGACGCCGCGCCAGCATCGTCTTGCCGGAGCCGGGTGGGCCGACATAGATGAGGTTGTGCCCTCCGGCCGCGGCAATTTCCAAGGCCCGTTTGGCGGTCTCCTGTCCTCGGACATCGGCTAAATCTATTCTCGAGTTGGAGCGCTCGGCGGTGCAGCTGGACGGGATGGCGCCGTCAAGTGGAGACACACCCATGAGATGGGCAATGGTCTCGGCAAGACTCCGCAGGCCAATGACAGTTACCGACTCGAGCGCCGCCGCCTCGCCGGCGTTGCTCTCCGGCAGCAGAACCTCTCGGACCCCCAGCTTGTGCCCGAGATCGGCAATGGCGAGCCCACCTCGAATCGATCGGATCGCTCCGTCGAGTCCGAGTTCACCGCTGATCAGTCGGCCGTCGAGAACCTCCTGCGGAACCTGACCGCAAGCGGCGAGAAGCGCCAGGGCGATGGGGAGGTCGAGATGGTTACCCTCTTTCTTGATGTCGGCTGGGGCGAGATTGACGATCACCGCACGTGGCGGTAGATCGAAACCGCAGTTCTTGATCGCGGCTCGAACCCGTTCTCGACTTTCACGTACGGCCGCATCGGGAAGTCCGACGATCTGCATCTGTGGCAGGCCGGTCCTAACATCGACCTCAATCTGAACGGGACGGGCGTCGATTCCCCACGGTGTGGCAGCTGTAGTCCGAGCTAGCATGTCTTTTACTAGGACGGAGTACGGTACCCCGATCTTGCATCGCCCAGATACTTGAGTGTCGGCATCGACGGTGCGAGACCATGAGTGGGCTCCGGTGGAGAGAACCATGTCGAGCGCAGAGAAAGTGGTTTGAAATGGTATCCTGACGTAGGCTACGAGAGGTTCTCGAAGGCAGATTTCCTTGACCGTCAGGCCCAGGATAGAGAAACCTGATATTGATCGAAAGGGAGTAGAAACCACAGAGTGATCACATTAGACGGTCGGAGCCTGACTCTCGAACAGTTCGAGTCGGTGGTGATTCGGCGGGTTCCCTGCGAGCTTGCCGAGCAAGCGCGGTCTGACCTGCTTCCGGCGCGCCATCTGATCGATGAGGTCTTCGCGCGGGGTGCCACCGTCTACGGCGTCAACACCGGCTTTGGCGACCTCGCTGAGGTGAGTATTCCGCTGGAGAAAACTCGTCTTCTGCAGAGAAGGCTTTTGCGAAGCCATGCCGTCGGTGTAGGCGAGCCTCTCAGTGCCGCAACGGTTCGTGGGATGCTTCTGCTGCGGGCGAACACTTTGGCTTGCGGGCACTCGGGAGTTCGGCCGGAGTTGGTTGACCTGTTGCTCAGTCTGCTCAATAAGAACCTGTTGCCCCTGATTCCGAGTCGGGGATCGGTCGGCGCCAGCGGTGACCTAGCGCCCTTGGCCCATCTGGCTCTACCGCTCATTGGTGAGGGCCGGGTCGCGGTCGGCGAGAAAGTTGTTTCCGGGGCAGAAGCGCTGGAAGGTGCTGGGCTCGAGCCGCTTCGACTCGAGCCCAAAGAAGGACTCGCTTTGATCAATGGGACCCAGGGGATGACCGCCCTGTTGGCACTGGCAACTCTTGAGGCGCGGCGACTCATGAAGGCGGCCGATCTCATTGGTGCCATGTCGACGGATGCGATGCGCGGTACAGACACCGCCTTCGACGCGCGTCTGCATCGACTCCGGCCCTACCGAGGCCAGCTTGCCTCGGCCCGCAATCTCTGGAAACTGCTGCAGGAATCGGCGATTCGAGAGTCTCATCGGGTCGACGACGTTAGAGTCCAAGATCCCTATTCCATCCGGTGTATGCCTCAGGTGCACGGAGCGGTACGCGATGTGATTTGGGATGTCGAAGCGAAGCTCGGCATCGAAATGAACGCGGTTACCGACAATCCGCTGGTCTTTCCCGATGACGAAGAAATTCTGTCGGGTGGCAACTTTCATGGCGAGCCGATGGCGATGGCGGCGGATTTTCTAGCCATCGGGTTAGCCGAGCTGGGGAGTATCAGCGAGCGCCGCATTGAAAAGTTGCTGAACCACGGATTTTCCGGCTTGCCCGCTTTCCTAACGCGCCAGCCGGGGGTCAATTCAGGGTTCATGATGACGCAGGTGACTGCGGCGGCTTTGGTGGCTGAGAATCGCATCCTGGCCCACCCCGCGAGCGTGGACTCGATCCCCACTTCGGCTGACCGGGAGGATCATGTCTCCATGGGCATGGGAGCGGCTCTGAAGCTTCATGACGTCGTGGGGAACGTGCGCTTCATTCTGGCGATCGAGCTGCTGGCGGCCTGCCAGGGCATCGATCTTCTGCGACCCATGACAACCAGTGAGATCCTGGAAGAGCTTCACGCTGCGATTAGGAAACAGGTGACGTGTCTCGAGGAAGATCGTGAGATGTCGGAAGATATCAGCACGGTTGAGACTTTCTTGCGTGGAGCGATAGATTCCCACATCGAGGATTTGGAGTAGCCGGTAGCAACCGGTTGGGCTTGGGCAATATATATGACGGATCGACACAGAGTGATTCGTGCCCCGCGAGGCAGCGAGCTGAGCTGTCTGGGATGGCAGCAGGAAGCGGCTCTGCGCATGTTGATGAACAATCTAGATCCTGAAGTCGCCGAGCGGCCACAAGATCTTGTGGTCTACGGTGGAACCGGCAAGGCGGCGCGAAACTGGGCTGCCTATGAGGCTCTGGTCGCCACTTTGAAACGTCTAGAGAACGACGAGACGATGCTGGTCCAATCTGGGAAGCCGGTGGCGGTTTTCCGTACCCACGAAGAGGCCCCGCGCGTGCTGATCGTGAATTCCCTCTTGGTTCCCCACTGGGCGACGGCAGACGAATTCCGCCGACTCGAAGGTCTCGGGCTCACCATGTTCGGTCAGATGACCGCAGGCTCGTGGATCTATATCGGCACCCAGGGGATTCTCCAGGGAACGTTCGAGACGCTTGCTGAGTGTGCGAGGCAGCGCTTCGACGGCAGTCTCGAGGGCCGCCTCACGGTGACCGCAGGTCTCGGTGGCATGGGCGGTGCCCAGCCGTTGGCAGTGACGATGAATGGCGGGGTATGCCTCATCGCGGAGGTCGATCGGTCCGGAATCGAGCGGCGTTTGGAGACTCGCTACCTCGATGAGGTAGCTTCAGACCTGGCAACCGGCGTCGAACTGGCTCTCGCTTGGAAGCGTGAGGGACGCGCCCGTTCGGTCGCCGTTGAAGCGAACGCGGTTGAGTTATTGAATTTCTTGCTCGAGCACGACGTCGTTCCCGATGTACTCACGGATCAGACCTCAGCGCACGATGCTCTGGAGGGATATGTTCCGCAGGGGATCTCCTATGAGGCTGCCCTCGAGCTGCGTAGGTCTGATCCAACGGAATACTTGGAGCGCTCTATGCAGTCGATGGCAGCTCACGTTCGGGCTATGCTGAGGCTGCGGAGTAAGGGCGCCGAAACCTTCGATTACGGTAACAACCTGCGTGGTCAGGCCCTCGAGGGCGGGGTCTCGAACGCCTTCGATATCGAAGGTTTTGTGCCGAGATATATCCGCCCTCTTTTCTGCGAGGGCAAGGGACCATTTCGTTGGGTAGCGCTGTCCGGAGATCCGCAAGACATTGCAGTCACCGATCAAGCGATTCTCGATCTGTTCCCGGAAGACAAGGCGCTCGGTCGGTGGATTCGGCTGGCCCGAAAGCGGGTAGCCTTTCAGGGGCTACCGGCGAGAATCTGCTGGCTTGGATACGGTGAGCGGGCTAGGGCCGGACGCCGTTTCAACGAACTCGTCGCCTCAGGCGATCTGCGCGCGCCTATCGTCATCGGAAGAGACCATTTGGACTGCGGGTCGGTGGCGTCGCCCAACCGTGAAACCGAAGGCATGAAAGACGGCTCGGACGCGATTGCGGATTGGCCCGTTCTGAACGCGCTTTTGAATGCGGTGAACGGAGCGACTTGGGTCTCCGTACACCATGGAGGCGGCGTCGGAATCGGCTATTCACTTCATGCGGGAATGGTCATTGTTGCCGACGGTACGGAGGGGGCTGAACGACGCCTCGACCGGGTCTTGACCGGAGATCCGGGTATAGGTGTAGCGCGTCATGTCGATGCCGGTTATGGAGCGGCGCAAGATTTTGCGAGAAGTCATCGCCTCGACTTACCCTCCTTTGAAGATTAGCCGCTTCCTCGGGCAGCCGCAGGCTGCAATCACTTCCGGCAGAGCTATGCAGATGACAAATGAAGACTAGACCCAGCTTTGGGATCAGTGGTCGCGGGTCTGAAGCCCTGCTGCTGGTCGGAGCGATCCTGACCGCAACCTACTCTTCCGTCGCGACGCTGGGCTTGCTTTTCACCTTTGCCGTTATCTGGATCAGACGACGGCCTAAATTACGTGAAGCGACCGTCATCGGGTTGCTTCTGGTTGCGACTTTTGTTCCGCTCATAAGGGGTCAAGTCAGTCGGCATGATGGGGACTGGATTCGGCAGCGAATCGAAGAAGACTATGCCGCATTGTGGGCAGACTTGGATGCTAAAGCAGAAGAAGTCGCTCAGCAGTTGCCACCTCTTCCGATAGACGGGGAGGGGCGACTCGAGGCCTTCCAGCTATTACGTTCGTTCACTTTAGGCAACGCGTCTGAAGTATTTACGGTGCAACTCTTAGATCCCGATGGTCGGGCCGTAGCATGGTCCGGCAAGGGGCTCTTACATGAGCCCGACGCCCACGGATTTGCGGAATCCGGAAGAGACTTCCGATCCGGCTTCGGCACTGTAGATCTTATCGTCATCAAGGAGGTGACTGACTCAGCTCGCCCCTGGAAAGTTCTGGCGGGGAGATCGATATCGACTCACGGATCACCGGAGTTCTTGACCAGGTTCGGCGCCAGTAGCGAATCAAAGTGGGCCCTGGCCGATGAGGGGTTCGAGCCCCGCTCCGAGATCGAGACGGTGCGGCTGCCGAGCACTCCGGTTCTGCTTTTCGAGTCGAAACTCGTTGAGTTGAGAGAAGTTGCGCCGCAGAGCGGAGGGGCCGACGGAAAGCGCATTCCGGGGTTTCTCGGTCTGATGCTTTTCGTGGTGATTCTGGTAAGGAACTTTGAAACAGGTCGTGGTGGTGAATCGGTAAATGGATCGGGGGTCGGATTCGACTTCTCGCCTCGCATGTACCCGCTTCTCCTGATCGCCGCCGGTACCATGTGTCGGGCATTCGGACTGCCATGGATCGAAATCTCCCTCTTGATCGGTGCGATCTGCATATTTGGAATCGGTAGCCAATGGCGGCTGCGACCGGGGGGTGAAAAGAGGGCAATCTTCCTGGGGATGGGGATCGCCCTTTTCAACATCGCCGTGTCGTTTGGGTTACAGATTCTCACCGGAGCCGTAGAGCATGGTACCGACGTTTTTGCGAGTCCTCGCTTCGCGACTCTTCGGTTGACTCACCTCGTTTTCGTACTGGGACTGTTGCGGCACATTACAAGTGACCGAAAGGAAGATGATGACGAGGTCTCGCGATGGGGTTTGGCGGCGCTGGTCTTCCTGATATTAGCTGCCGCCCTGCACGATCACTTGGCGATTTGTGCGATCTTGCTGGGCCTCGCCGGCGCCTGCAGTGGGCTTTGGCTCAGTCGCAAGGGATCACAGGCCGGGCTTGCAAGGCCGATCGGGATGCTCTTGATTGCTGCTGTACTGTCGGCCGTTGCCTGGCAAACCGCCTATCGAAGTCTCTGGGAGGGTCACCTCGAGTCGGAGCTCCTGGATGACCTCGCACCTCCGACTCAGAGTGAACTGCAGGTGATTGGAAATAGTCTCGACGAGTTTTTCGCTCAGCTGGATTTGGAGTCGATGGTGTTGGTCGATCCGACAACGCTCGACCCTGAGGATCTCGCCTTCGAGCTGTGGCGAGTCTCCCCTCTGGCGCAAGTGGCTCGATTATCCTCCGTAGTCTTGGTCCCAACTCAGGGGCCTCAATCGAGCTTTTCTTTCGGCCTGCCACTCACCAAAGACGGTGATCTGGATCGCTCGCCGCAGCGTTGGAATGATTTGGAACTCCCAGGCTGGGATGACGCCTTGATCAGAGGGAGAATTTCCATCTTGGTCGGAGAGGAACCCTGGGGCGATCTCGACTACTCACTTCTGCTGCGACCCGGATTTCGCCTCGGCAGCAAGCGCCTTCATGACTTTGCGGCCGGACTCCTGCGGGGTGGTCCAACGGCAATGCAACCGGGCGAAGAATTCGTCGGGCCCGCGGTATTCGGGATCTACTCGCAGCAAGGGCATCCAGAGGTTGTACCTTGGCCTCGGGCCCAAAAACTCGACTTCGCATCTGTCTCCGTCGCAGGAGACCTGGTCCAGACTCCCGTGGGGCGAGCGAGCTTATATTTCAAGCGGGGTCCAGAAGGGATCCGGGCACTATTCCTGCCAATGCTTTCTCCATGGGAAGCGCTTAACCGAGTCGGTGGCCACGCTCTCGGCAGCGTGATGATCATAGGGCTGATTGCCCTCCTGGGTTTCGTCCTTACGACCAAAATCGAGTCGATCAAAGTGTGGGCTC
>JAZFTL010000379.1:0-3032 GCA_036446675.1 Thermoanaerobaculia bacterium | reverse complement strand
CAAGCCGGGACCCTCATTATCTCGAGTGACTGGGAAGGAAAAACCCGACAGGTTGGAGATCAGGCCTGGCTTTCCGACCAGATTCTCGAGCTTCCGGACTTGAACAATATGGAAGCGCTCGCGGAGGTTGACGAGATCGCCGCGGGTAGGCTTCGGCTGGGGCAGTCGGTCAGTTTGCGTTTGGACGCCTATTCAGAGAGGGAGTACTCAGGCCGGGTGTCGACAATCCGACGCGTTGTGCAGAAGCGATCGGCCGACGATCCAACCAAGGTAATGCGCCTGATCGTATCGATCGCTGCGACCGATACCGAGCGCATGCGACCTGGGATGAGATTTACGGGTGTCATTACGACAGATGTGATTGCGGATGTCCTATCGATTCCTCGCCAGGCGGTGTCTTCGGACGCGAGCGGCGCCTTCGTGATTCTGAAAACCGCGGTTGGACACAAGAAGGTCTATCCTGACTTCGGTCAGGCGAATCAACAGCTGGTTGCGGTGGTTTCCGGACTGCAACGAGGAGACCTCGTCCTGATTCAGAATCCGAGAGTGACAACCGCCTCATGGGAAGAATGAGGTCGCTACTTCAAATCGGAGCCTGTGCCTTCGTATTCGCTTCGGGTGCGGCCTGTGGCATCGATCAGCGAGTTCCGGTTTTTCTGGTTGAGAAGGGCACTTTCGTTCACAAAGTGACGTCGGCAGGCACTCTAGAAGCGAAGGAGACCACCAAGATCCTCGTTCCCCAAACCGTGCGTGGTCGGGTCAGGGTCGCCTGGCTGGCTCGCGAGGGCTCGCTGGTGGAGAAGGGTGAAGTGTTGGTCAGGTTCGACAGCAAAGTCCTCGAAGAGAATCTCGAAGACTCGATAGCGGATTTCGAGGCTGCACGTTTCAAGATGGAGAGGTCTCGCGCCGAGGCAGGGGTGAAGATCGGAGGGCATCGTCGCGACCTCGAAGTGGCAGGCCTCGATCTGGAATTCACCCGGCGCTACCAAAAGAGCGACAGGGAGGTTTTTACCCAACGAGAGATCGTTGAGTCCAAGATTGAAGAGGCTTTGGCTGAAGCGCGACAGGTGCATGCTCAAGATATGACCGAGATTCAGCGAGCCCTCTCGGATTCAGAGCTGGCCCTGCTTGGTATCAAATCTCGAAGCGCCGGCATGAATGTAGACGAGGCGAATGAGGGCCTCGAGAATCTCGAAATCAGAGCGCCACATCGGGGCGTTTTCACCCTTTCTCGCAATTGGCGAGGGGAAGCTCCGGATCTGGGTTCCGAGATGTGGCGCGGCCAGGAGGTCGGCCAGATGCCGTCACTCGAGGAGCTGGAGGCTGAAGTCTTCGTACTCGAGGCCGACGCCGGTGGCTTGGCAAAAGGGCAAGTCGCTCGAATGATCGTCGAGTCGCGGCCCGAGATGACGATTTGGGCGCGCGTAAAGGGACTTGATGCTCGAGCTAAGCCGCGGGTTAGTGGTTCACCTGTGCAGTATTTCGGCGTCGTTCTGCAACTCGAGAAGGGCGACACTGAGTCGCTCAAGCCAGGCCAACGTGTGGTGGCGACTCTGTTTCTAGAGCGGATGGAAGATGTCTTGGTGGTTCCGAGGCAAGCAGTCTTTCGCCGGGAGGAAGCCTTTTGGGTCTACATACGATCCAAGGGAGGATTTAGATCGAGTCGAGTCCAGGTCGAGTCTAGTTCCGCCGGATTGATGGTGATTTCCGCAGGCTTGAGCGATGGGGATGTGATTGCCTTGATTGGACCTGACGAGATGGCGCAATTGCGTGTGGTGGATGGAGGTTCTACATGACAGTGCAAGAGGTGATCGCGATGTCGGTATCGAATCTCGCTGCCCACAAGCTCCGATCTTCGCTCACCATGATGGGAATCGTATTCGGAGTCGGTGCAGTGATCGCCATGCTGTCGATCGGATCCGGAGCCGAGCAGCAGGCTCTCGCCACCATCTCTCGTCTTGGCCTCAGCAACGTCATAGTTCGCGCGAAGAATCTACGAGAATCCGAATTAAAAGAGATCAGGAAGAAGTCTCCCGGAGTCTCGATGCGAGATGTGGAGGCGATTCTCGACGCGATCCCGGGGGTCCTGCGCGTAGTGCCGAAGATCCGTATCGATGCACATAAGATTTTATCGTACGCAGGCACCACAGAGTCGACGGTCTATGGAGTCTCCGAGCATCACTTTCGACTGGCAAACCTTAAACTGGCGGAAGGCCGGTTCGTGGACTCGTTTGATGTTCGCCAAACTGCTCAAGTTGCGGTTATCGGTGATCGAGTCCGCAGAGATCTTTTCGGATATAGACCGGCGCTGGGTGAGCACTTCAAGGTCAATGATGTTTGGCTCGAAGTGATTGGTGTGCTGAGCTCCGCCGTGGGAGATGAAACCGACTCTTTCCAAGGGGTGCATCTCGGTTCGACCAGCTCGGTGATCTACATTCCTGTAACATCTGCTCTTCGCAAGTTCGATCATCGCCTGCTGGAGTCTCCTTTAGACGAGATTACAGTACAGTTGGAGGCTCCCGAAGCAGGTCTCATTGCCGGCCGATTGATCCACACTCTCCTAGGTTACCTGCATTCCGGAGAGGAAGATTACGAGTTGATCGTGCCGGAACAGTTGCTCGCCGAGAGTCGTCGGACCCAGAGAATGTTTAATATCGTCATGGGTTGCATCGCGGGTATTTCTCTGCTCGTGGGCGGAATCGGAATCATGAATATTATGCTCGCGAGTATCCTGGAGCGCACTCGTGAAATTGGACTGCGAAGAGCGGTAGGAGCACGTCGACAGGACCTGCTCTATCAGTTTCTCGGTGAGTCGTTTGCTTTGAGCGCGATGGGGGGGGGGTTGCGGAATGATTGTGGGGATCGTCATCGCACGAATTGTTGGCGCCTCAGTCGGTTGGACGACGATCGTTCACCTATGGACGGTTTTCTGGGCACCTGGGGTGGCGGTCGTAGTGGGGCTCCTTTCGGGAATCTATCCCGCGATCAGAGCTTCTCAATTGGATCCGATCGATGCTCTACGATACGAGTGA
>JAZFTL010000378.1:0-3158 GCA_036446675.1 Thermoanaerobaculia bacterium | reverse complement strand
ACATCGTCGAGGGGACCGGTTCTATTTTCTTGGCGGGGGCTCATCTCGTGAAAGCGGCGATCGGAGAGAATATAGAAAACGAAGAACTCGGAGGGGCGCTCGTGCAGTGCGACATCTCGGGTATTGTGGATCATCGACACCCGGATGACGCTTCTTGCTTAGCCAAGATTCGGAGCCAGTTTGCTCAGCTTGGCGCCGCAGAAAAGTCCCCGTTCAGCAGGCGAAGCCCGGTAGACCCGCTATATGACATCGACGATCTGTATGGGTTGATACCGATCGATCGGGCCCGACCTTACGATATGAGAGAGATTCTGGCGCGACTGCTCGATGGCAGCGAATTCGATGAATTCAAGGCAAACTATGGTGAGACCTTGCTCTGCGGCACCGGTTGGATCGGGGGTTGGTCGGTAGGGGTTGTCGCCAATCAGAGGTCGATAGTAAACAGACGGACCGGTACCGGCGAGAACGAGCGCGAGCTACAAGTGGGTGGGGTGATCTACTCGGAGTCGGCGGACAAAGGCGCACGTTTCGTCGAACTCTGCAATCAGAAGAAGATTCCGCTCTTGTTCTTGCAAGATGTGACCGGATTCATGGTAGGAAGTAGGGCCGAGCGTGGCGGCATTATCAAAGACGGCGCCAAGATGGTGAATGCCGTAGCCAACTCGGTGGTACCAAAAATCACTCTATTCATAGGAAATTCGTTCGGGGCCGGCAACTACGCGATGTGCGGCAAGGCTTACGGGCCGAGATTTATCTACGCCTGGCCGTCAGCGACGATCTCGGTCATGGGCGGAGACCAAGCGGCGAAAACGCTGCTGGCCATTCAGCTCAAGAACAGAGGCGCCGAGGTGTCTGAGGACGAAAAAAAGTCTCTGCTGGAGAAGATTCAGGGAAGTTACAAGGAGGCAACTGATCCGCGCTACGGTGCGGCTCGTCTCTGGGTAGACGGCATCATCGATCCTGCTGAGACGCGTCACGTTTTGACCCGATCGCTGGCGGCCACCGCGGGCAATTCTGAGCTGCAGGAGTTCCGCACCGGAGTCTTCCAGACCTAGTAGCCCGTGGTAGAAGTCGAGTCGGCCGCATTGCGAGCGCCTCGGGATCAGATTCGGCGCCACCGCGCCGCCGCAACCCCTTGGGCACGAGGGGGTTGCGGGTCCGCTCTTCGTTGCTCGTTGTCGATGATGACCACCGCATCATCTCCTCCTCGGCGCCTTGATCGCACCTCGCAAGACCCTCGTGTGCGACCAGCTGGACTTCTACCACGGGCTGCTAGCTCCAGACCTCTTCAATTGGACACGCCGCGAGTCGTCGGCGTGCTACTCTTTCCACTCTCATGAAGACCATCCGCATCGCCAACGGACAGGGATTTTGGGGCGATAATATCGATGCACCTGTGAATCTTCTGCGGCAAGGCCCAATCGACTATCTCGGTATGGACTACCTCGCCGAAGTCACGTTGTCGATTATGATGCGGCAGAAGCTCAAGAATTCCGACCTGGGATATGCCACTGACTTTACCCAATTCGTCCGCCGAGTCTTAGCAGAGCTGCAAGAGCGATCGGTGTGCGTAATAGCCAATGCCGGAGGGTTGAATCCGCATGGCTGCCGTCAGGAAATTCTTGCCATCGCTCGGCAGCTCGGGCTGAAGGGAGTGCGAGTGGGGGTCGTCGAAGGGGATAATTTGCACCCCCGCCTGACCGAATTGATTTCCGCCGGTCATGCGATGAGCAACATGGAGACCGGAGAGCCGATGTCCCAGGTGGTCGAAAAGGTCACGAGCGCGAATGCTTACTTGGGCGCCTGGCCTGTAGTCGAAGCCCTGTGTCAGGGGGCCCAGATCGTGGTTTGTGGGCGGGTCACCGATACCGCTCTTACGCTGGCGCCCATGATTCATGAATTCGGTTGGGGACCGGAAGACTGGGATCTGCTCTCCGCTGGAACCATTGCCGGGCATATTGTGGAGTGTGGGGCGCAATGCACGGGAGGCAATTTCAGCCGCTGGTGGGAGGTTCCAGATCTCTGGAATGTCGGATACCCGATTGTTGAGGCCGGTGAAGATGGCACCTTCGTCGTCACGAAACACGAGGGAACAGGTGGAATGGTGACAAAGGACACCGTCGCAGAGCAACTTCTCTACGAGATGGGCGATCCAACCCAATATATCGGTCCTGATGTGGTGGCGGATTTTACTTCCATTCAGCTTGCCGATCAAGGGGCGAATCGAGTGCAGGTGTCGGGGATTAGCGGTAGCGAGAAGACAGAAACGCTCAAGATCTCAGCGTCGTATCTAAACGGATTCAAGGCGACGGGGCAGGTTACGATTTCCGGTCCTCGAGCCATAGAAAAGGCGAGGCTCTCGGCTGAGATTGTCTGGAAACGACTCGAGCGGGCAGGAGTGAGCTTCGAGTCGGAACAGAAGACCGAAGAGCTGGTTGGTGTCGACGGCTGCCTTCCGGGAATTCTCGAGGCACCCACAGATCCTCCAGAAGTTGTTTTGCGCCTGGGGGTGCACGACGCCGACCGCAGCAGGGTTGAGCGCTTCGGCAAAGAGATTGCGCCACTGGTGACGGCGGGACCGCCGGGAGTGACCGGATTTGCTGGAGGTAGGCCCAAGCCGCAGGAAGTCGTGGCCTACTGGCCGGCCCTTCTGGACCGTAAGTTGGTGGAGCCGCATGTACGGGTCACGGTTGAAGAGTCCTGAATACCATGGAGCAGTGAGATGAAAGTTGAACTTGGACGTGTCGCACACGCCAGATCGGGAGACAAAGGCGACGGCAGCAATGTGGGTGTCATCGCTGATTCGGCTGAAGTGTATTCCCACCTTGTCGAGCAACTTTCCATCGAAAGGGTCAAAGATCACTTCGCACAGATCTGTCGGGGCCGAATCGAGCGCTTCGAGTTGCCCAACCTGTGGGCATTGAATTTCGTCCTGCATGACTCTCTCGGCGGGGGCGGCACGGAGAGCTTGAAGACCGACGCCCAGGGCAAGACCCATGCCCAGGGAATGTTGACCTTAGAAGTGGATCTGCCCGAGCTGCTCCTCGCCGGACTCGAGGTCTGACTCCCTTGGCTGCAAAGACTCCACCACCTCCAGTAGCCGAGCCGAACTACGAGACGCTGCTGGTACGGGCCGAAGGAGATCTACTGTGGGTAAC
>JAZFTL010000377.1:0-7070 GCA_036446675.1 Thermoanaerobaculia bacterium | reverse complement strand
TGCTGGGGCCTGGATGACGAAGAGCATTGCCCAGGGCTGATTCGAGGTCTTCTTTCTTGTCGACGCGAACGCCGAAGGCACCGCAGAGCTTGGCGTATTCCGCGAAATTCGGATTGTGCAAAGAAGTCTGCCACACATCCCAGTCACCTGATCGCTGTTCCTTGCTGATCTTTCCGAGCTGGCTGTTGTTGACGAGGATATGCGTAATCTTCATTCCATACTTCACAGCGGTGGTAAGTTCGCCGAGATACTGGCCGAAGCCACCATCACCGGAGACCGCTAGTACCGGGCGATCTTTGAATCGGGGATCTTCCTCTTGAGTGGCTGCCCAAGCACCCATCGCCGCCGGATAGGCGAAGCCGATTGAGCCGAGGTAGCCCGACATCAGGACGGACTGCGCTTCGCACTCGAAGTATCTGCCAAAAGAGTAGGTGTTATTGCCGACGTCGACTGCGATGATGGCGTTGTCCGGTGTGAGTTGAGTCATCGTTGCAAAGATAGCTGCAGAATTCACCCCTTCACCTCGATCTTCCTGTTCTCGGCGAGATTTCTCGGCGCGCCACAAAGACCACCTTTCCCCTACCTCCGCCTGCTGATCGACGGTGTGCTCGGATCCGGCGAGCGCCTCGGTCAAGATGTTTACGGTCTCTTCGATTTCACCCCACACCGGTACTTTGACCGCGTGAAACTTCCCCAGGATCATTGGGTCGAAGTCAACCTGGATGATCGGACGTTTTTGAGTAATCCCCGTGTGGCTGCTAAAGCTGGCTCCGAGTACGAGTAGGGAGTCCGATTCATTCATGAACCAGCTGGCGATCGGTGTGCCGCTGCGCCCCAAGACGCCGCAGCCCAGTGGGTGACTGTCGGCAATCAATCCCTTTCCCTTGAATGTAGTCAGCACCGGGCACTTGAGAAGTTCGGCGAGATTGACTATGGCCGGCATATCGAAGCGGGCTCCATGGCCGACGATGATGACTGGCCGCTTCGAACCGCGAAGTACTTCGAGAGCTTCCATAATCGAATCCTGCGGCGGTCTAATCGCCCGCGACGGAAGTCGACCTTCAGGGCCACCGGGTTTGGCTCCCTGGTCTGCCGGCAGATTTTGGACTTCGTCAGGGAATATGAGGTGAGACACGCCGCGGTTCAGTATCGCGCTTTTGCACGCGAGGTTCACCAGTTCAGCGTGCTTGCTGGAGTGCAGCACTGATTGGCTCCACTGCGCCACACGGCCGAAGGCTGCCTTCAGGTCAATTTCCTGGAATGCCCCAGGTCCCATGACCTGCGTATCCACCTGGCCGGTAAGAGCCACTAGTGGCGATCTGTCGACGTTTGCGTCCCATAAGCCGGTAAGTAAGTTCGTCGCGCCGGGGCCGGCGATCGACAGACAGGCCGCCGGACGACCGGTGAGTTTTCCGTAGGCCGAGGCAGCGAACGAGGCTGCACCCTCATGGCGGATTCCGTAGAAGCTGAGGCTACCTTTCTCTGCCTGCCGTCGGAGCGCGTCGGCGAGGCCAAGATTAGAGTGTCCCACCATACCCCAAACTTGGCAGACGCCCCAGTTGACGAGGCTCTGGACCACGAGGTCACTGACAGTGTCGACGTGGATTTTCTCTTCACTAAATCCTACATAGATTCCGTCTTCGCGGATTTCTATCGGATGGACCTCTACGCCATCGTCGAACCCCGGCGCCTTTCCGGTGAGTGGGTCGTAGTCCCACCCATGCCACGGGCAACGTAGGAGGCCGTTTTCAATCGAGCCCTCTCCGAGTGGTCCTCCCTGATGGGGACAGCGGTTGTCTAGAGCACCATATTGGCCTTGGTAGTGCGTAATACAAAGGGTTTGATGCTGCAAGGTAACCGGTTTGACGCGACCTTCAGGAAGTTCACCATGATCCAGTACCTTGAGCCAAGCCAACGAGTTTGCTTTGGACATTTCCAGCCTCTCCTTTTGGTTTTTTTACAGCTGAGCAGTCGATCAGTGCCCATCAACTCCAGGTGATGACCCCTGCAGGATTTACTCTAGAGAGGTACCAGACCACCGTACTGGACTCCCGTTAGGTAGGCGATATCTCGTTTCCAAGTGGTGAGATCAGAGTTTCGAAACTCGTTGAGATGGTTGTGGCCGCAAGCCCGCGCCAGGGCCTGCATCAACTCAACCGACGCCCTGAAGAAACGATTGAGTCTCTCAGCGGCCTCGTCTACGGGTAACCTGGCACGCAGATGTTCTTTCTGAGTGGCGATACCGACCGGACAATTGTTGGTATGGCACGCACGCATCGCCAAACAACCGATGGCTTGGATGGCTGAATTCGATACCGCGATGCCGTCGGCTCCGAGGGCCAACGCTTTGGCGAAATCGGCCGGAGTTCTGAGTCCGCCGGTAATGATCAGAGTCACTTCGCCGCTCTTGTCACGGCGGTCGAGGTGCCGGCGGGCACGGGCCAGGGCTGCCAGCGTCGGCACGGAGATGTTGTTTCTAAAGATCAATGGCGCTGCTCCCGTACCTCCGCCCCGACCATCCAGAATGATGTAGTCGACACCGATTCTAAGGGCGGCATCAATGTCGTCTTCGATGTGTTGGGCCGAAAGCTTGAATCCAATCGGGATTCCCCCGGTTGCCTCGCGGACTTCATCCGTGAAGTGCCGAAAGCCGTCTTCGTCTTCCCACTCAGGGAAACGGGAAGGAGAGATGGCGGGCTCGCCTTCCTTGAGTCCACGAACCTCGGCGATCCTGCCCCTGACTTTGTCTCCAGGGAGGTGACCACCGGTGCCCGTTTTTGCTCCCTGGCCGCCCTTGAAGTGAAACGCCTGGACGACTTCGAGCTTTTCCATGGAGAATCCAAAGCGAGCCGAGGCGAGCTCATACAAGTATCTACTGTTGGCGCCCTGCTCCTCAGGAAGCATGCCGCCCTCGCCGGAGCAGATGCCCGTGCCGGCGAGTTCAGCGCCTTTCGAAAGGGCTACCTTAGCCTCCAGGGAGAGCGCTCCAAAGCTCATGTCGGAGACGAAAATCGGAATGTCGAAATGCAGCGGTTTCGCAGCGTTGGGACCCAGAATCAGCTCAGTTCCAACCGGCGCATCGTCGAGCAGAGGGACGCGAGCCAGCTGTGCTGTGACGAATTGCAAATCATCCCATTTGGGGAGATTCGGGGCTGGAACACCCATCGCCGCGATCGGGCCGTGGTGGCCGACCTTGGAAAGACCGTCTTGGGCGAGTTGGCGGATATAGGATGTGCTGGGTTCCTCTCGGGTCCCGTGGTGGTCTTGGTAGGCGCCTTGATAGGCGGTTCGATCGTATGCTTGCGGGTTCTCAATCTCCCATGCCTTGATTTCATCAGCATCGACCCATACTTCGTTCGCATCGATCCATGCGGTGAACTTGTGGAGGCGTTCCTCAGGAGCATACGAGCTGATGCCACTTTCGAACTCATAGTCCCAATTATGGACGCCGCACACGATGTTATTGCCCTGGATATGTCCATCTGCCATCAGCGCCCCGCGGTGTTGGCACCTACCGAAGAGAACGGAGACCTCATCGCCGAATCGAATGACCACGAGATCGACATTCTCGACCAAGGCATGAACCGGTTTGCGGTCGCCGAGATCGTCCCACATTGCAACAGCCTGCTTGTGCATTGATTGGCCTCCTGAAAGGGTCGTTTCGCGGAGATCTTACCATCATCATAGTGCCGCCTTGTGGCCTGTAAATACTGAGCCTACGCACCGAATTACGAGCCGAGTTTCGTGCCTGAAGCGAAACCCGGCTATCGTATAGTGCAGACTGAAGTGAACCGTCTAGAGCTTGGAACGAATGTGAATGATCTACAGAGGAGCAGGCCTGATGCAGATACAGAAATCCAAACCGCGAGCGCGAATCTCGACTGTTCTCAGGGGAGCTGCGCTACTCACCGATCCTCTGCTCAACAAGGGAACCTGCTTCAGTCTCGAGGAGAGAAAGCGCTTAGGTCTCGAAGGACTGCTTCCGGATCGGATCAGTTCCGAGGAGGAGCAGCTCTCGAGGGTTTACGAAAACATCTCTCGCGAGAGCGACCCACTCGAGAAATACATCGCCTTGATCGGTTTGCAAGATCGGAATGAGCATCTCTTCTACAAGTTGCTTATGGAGCATACGGAAGAGTTTTTGCCGATTATCTATACTCCGGTCGTAGGCCAAGCTGCCCAGCAGTTCAGCCATATTTTTCGTCGGGCTCGGGGAGTGTGGATTACCCCGGACCATCGGGGACGCATTGGCGAGATTCTCGGGAACTCTCCGACTGATGATGTCCGACTGATTGTCGTGACTGACAATGAGCGGATCCTCGGTCTCGGCGATCAGGGGGCCGGCGGAATGAGCATCCCGATAGGAAAGCTGGCGCTTTACACTCTTGCAGCTGGAGTTCACCCGAGGCGAACTCTACCGGTCAGCCTGGATGTCGGTACGAATAACGAGGCCCTGTTGAACGATCCGTTGTACCTTGGGTGGCGTCATCCCAGGCTTCGAGGCAAGGAGTACGATGACCTTGTAGATGAATTCGTTCAGGTAGTCAAAAATCAGTATCCAAAGGCGCTCTTGCAGTGGGAAGACTTCAAGAAAGTCAACGCAATGAAACTGTTGGACCGCTATCGCAAGGCTGTACTGTCATTTAACGACGATATTCAGGGCACTGCTGCGGTTGCGCTGGCCGGTATTCTCGCCGGAGTTAGGGCCACTGATCGAGGGCTCCTGGAGCACCGAGTCGTGATCGTTGGAGCCGGCGCAGCCGGAATGGGCATCGCTCGGCAAGTTGGCGATGCCTTCAAGCGGCAGGGTCTTGCAGCCGGAGATTTGCCGACCCGCATTGCGGTGCTCGATAGCCAGGGCCTGTTGACGCAAGACCGCCAATACCGACCCGGCGAAGAATACAAGCAGCGAGTTTCGTGGCCGGTTGAGGTCTTGGCGGCGCACGGGCTAGCAGGTCCGGAATCGATCGGCTTGGAGCAGCTCATCAGTGCTTTTCAACCCTCGGTTCTCATCGGAACTTCCGGGCAACCCGGAGCGTTTACCAAGTCGATTGTCGAGGCAATGGCCGCTCACGTCGACCGTCCTCTCATCTTCCCCTTCTCGAATCCAACGAGCAAGTCTGAAGCCACCCCAATAGATCTCATCCGCTGGACGCAGGGTAGAGCGCTGGTGGCTACCGGTAGTCCCTTTCCGCCGGTCGTCCACGAGAGGAGAAAATTGAGAATCGGTCAGGGCAACAATGTCTTCATCTTTCCTGGAGTGGGCTTGGGCGCTTTGGTTTCCGGGACCCCGGAGATAACCGACAGCATGTTCACGGTTGCGGCAGAAACCCTTGCAGCGCAAGTCACTGATTCCGACCTGCGAGCCGGCGCCCTATATCCAAGCGTTACTCGTCTAAGAGAGATCTCGCGTCGTATCGCCGTGGCGGTTGTTCACGAGAGCGCTCGAAGAGGTTTGACGGTGGCTGGCACAGACGAGTCGATCCAGCGGAAAGTCAGTGCCGCCATGTGGGAGCCGCATTATCCGGAGATTGCGGCTGAGTCGACCCAGAATACAGAGTGAGGGGCTCAGGGTTGCCTTGCAGATTCTGAGGGATTCTGAATTTCAACAAGGTTGACGTAGTCTATTTTCCATCCATCCGATTCGTCTACCCAATTGATTTCCAGGTGATAGCTCTCGCGTCGCTCTAGAGCACCGAGCCGATGATTGAAATCGACGGTCAGATTCGAGGTGGCGCGGCGAATCTTCGAATCGACGAAGAGATGGTGATTGCTGATGTCCATGTTGATCGACCTCGAACGGGACCGGTACCGCATGACTGCCCCGACGGCTGTCCTCTTGTCCCGGGTGTTGATATTCAGCTGGTCCGCGCGGACTTCGAAGTTTTCTGCGAACATCGAGCCGATCGAATTCCCTTTCGAGAGCGACTCGAGCTGGGTTTCGCCGGATCGCTTGGAAACCAGGGATCGTAACTCGTCGAGCTGTCGACCGATCTGTCGGGAGTCGCTGTTGTACCAACCTACTCCGGCCCAGAGTATCAGCGCCAATACCACAAAGAGCGCACTGCGATTGGCGGGAGGCAATATCGCGATTCCGGTGGAATGCTAGCCTGCATTGTTCATAAGCAGGCGAACAGATTGTGGTAAGCGCTTGTCAGATCAGGCCGAACACAGTGACGAGCGCCGTAGGCATACCTACAGTATGTCGAGAAGCGAGGAGCACGTACGGCCTGAGATGGCGGGCGATCGACGCTAGATGGAGTCGGACTCATGAATAATGCAGGCTAGGAAGGCGTGACGGCGATATCAGCCCGTGCTTCAGAACTCAAGAACTCGCCGCGCTCGAAGAGTTCGCGGAATGTGGCGACGACCACGGGGCAGAACTGGCTGCCGGCGCTCTTGTAGATCTCGTGAGCTGCATCCTCGGGTGCCAACCCTCGCCTGTAGGGTCGATCTGTGGTCATCGCGTCGAACGTGTCGGCTACGGCGACGACTCGCGTGATGAACGAGATCTCTTCACCTGACAGACCGTCCGGATAGCCTGATCCGTCGATCCTTTCATGGTGACCGCGTACCGCCGGCAAGATGTCTTTGAGTTCATGAATGTGGGCGATTATCTCCCAGCCGTCGATCGGGTGTCGGCGGATGATTTCGGATTCGTAGGAGGTAAGTTTGGTGGGCTTGCGAAGAATCGAATCTGGGATCGCGATTTTACCGATGTCGTGGAGAGTTGCCGCCAGCCTGATCTGTTCCAGCTGTTTCCGATCGGCTTTGAACTCGACGCCCAAGAGAAGAGAATACGCGACCACGCGCCGGATATGATCTCCGGTATAGGGATCTCTCTTGTCGACCGCTTCGGCGAGAGCGGTGACCATGCCCAGGAATTGCCGCCGCTGATTTGCGTAGAGTCGGGCGTTACCGATTGCGGTTGCCAAAGATCCGGCGAACAGCTTCATGTAACGCAAATTGTTTTCGGAGAACCCGGTCTCGGCCGTCGGATTCAAGAGTTGCAAGACTCCGACAATCTTTCCGTGGGCCTTCAACGGCACGCAGAGAATAGCGCGGGTCCG
>JAZFTL010000376.1:0-3970 GCA_036446675.1 Thermoanaerobaculia bacterium | reverse complement strand
TCGGTCGGAATGACAAGGGATCGGTTCTTGTCGGTTTGACCTGCCAGACTCGACAACGGGTTCTATTATCCCTTCCGAGTCAGAACCGGATAAGCAGTGAAGCCCACAGACTGTCGTTCAAAGCGCCGGAGAACTCGTATTGCTCCCTCTCGAAGGGAATCGTGAGGCGGAATTCAGCTTTATAGTAACCCGATGCTCTCGTGTAGGCTTGTGGGGTGATCACCCTCCTTTCACTGGCACTCCTGTTCGCGCCTCTGGCCCCTCTCCAAGCCGTGGCCCAGGAAGTGGTGCTGGGTGACAACCTGCTTACCGACTCCGAGATCTCGGGCGCTCTCGGTTCTTCCCCGACGGTGCCGAAGGCTGAGTTTTCTTGATTCTGGGTGTAGTATCTGCGACCATGAGTCGGAAGCTGGGAATCGAGATCGTCTTGTGACCGAAGAGCAGAAACGTCAGACCTATCGTGCAGTGGCGGCGCAACTCGGAGAGTTGCTCAGCGACATTCGCGATGCGGTCACCGCGATGTCCACCTGCGCCGCGCTGCTTCATGAGGCCCTGCCGCAGAGTAGCTGGACCGGGTTCTACCGGGTCGTCGCACCTGGACAGTTGCGCATCGGCCCCTACCAAGGGCCGGTTGGCTGCTTGGAGATTCCCTTCGGTCGCGGTGTATGCGGCGCCGCCGCCAGTCAGAGCCGCACTCTGATCGTAGACGACGTACAAAGTTTTCCAGACCACATCGCCTGCGATGCGGCCGCCAAGTCTGAGATTGTCGTGCCGATCTTCGACGAATCCGAAAACCTCGTCGCAGTACTCGACATCGACTCCCGGCAGCTCGCCGCGTTCAATGAAGTCGATCGCGACGAACTGGAGCGGCTGGCCGCAGGCTTGCGCCAACACTTCGGCTCAGCCTCGCCATCGATGGCACCTGAAATGGTCGGCGTCGCCGAAGGCGGAGCACCTCCCGGATGAGCACTCAGGTCAAAGGAGCGGTATTACTCGCACGCCGCGTCTATGTGATCAAGCGGTTTGGAGACGCCGGCTGGCAGCGCGTCATCGAAGGTCTGCCGGAGCGCAGCCGGTCGACGGTCGAAGGGAACTTGCTCAGCACTCGGTGGTACCCCTTCTCCGTCAATTTGGACCTCGACACGACCATCGTCGAAATCCTCGGCGGCGGTCACGACGGTGTTTTCAAAGCCATCGGGGCCGCTTCAGCCTCGGAAAACCTAGGAGGGCCGCACCGACCCTTTCTGGCTCCCGGTAATCCCGAGCTGTTTCTCTCGCGAACCGCCTCCATCTACAGTTTTTATTACGACGTCGGCCATCGCGATTACGAAGCCACCGGACCGACGTCGGGAACCATGACCACCTTCGGCGGAGAGACCGCTTCGAAGACCGACTGCCTAACCGTGATCGGGTGGTACGAGGAGGCCCTCAAAATGTGTGGGGCAATCCGGGTTGAGATGGTCGAAGAGTCCTGCCGCGCCAACGGCGACCCCTACTGCCGCTACCAGATCTCTTGGAGCATGTAACCAAGGTCGCGGAGAGGGTGGGAGCGAACCCACGAACTGCCGGCACGGTCAACGGGGTTCAATTACCCCAGCAACACTCAAAACTGCCGTCACTGAAAATAACTCCTACGGTGATGCCGCACTTGCAACCACCGGTGCACTCGTTTAGGTTTGGATTGGCTGAGGAACCTCCAAATTTACAGTCGTCTCCTGCTGTATCCTCACTACAAGCGCAAAAATACCAAGCGAAGTCGCCGTCACCCATATCTATCTTTTCCCGTTGTGATTTGCTGATGGTTATGTCGGTGGCGGAGTCGCCACTGACAACTATTACCCCGTTCGTCTCCACTTCCACAAACATGGTATAGCCCCTCGCAGGGGCAACCTGGTCTCCTTTGATGCGCACTATTCTGTTGACCTGGCGCTTGCTCTTGATGGTTTCAATCGCTTGCTTGGAAAGTGTCGCCTCGCGAACTCTCTTGAATCTGGCATTGGCAGTACTGGCGTTGATGGACAGAAGGAGAACGAAAAGTATGATCAGAATTCCAGGTCGCTTCATGTATGGCCTCTCCTTTTCTTGATTCCTAAGAACAACTTCTTCCTCGGCATTGGCTCGCTTCTCGTCCGGGTACTCTGCGCCTCAGACCAAAGTTCGCTCGCGTTGAGCTGGTAATCACCCAAAGCTCCCTTGCGGACTTTCGTCGCATGATCTCATTGTCTCGGTTGGCTTGATTACAAGGATAATCCATGCTCGCAGGATAGAGCAAAGGGTTGGTGGCCTTCGAACCCCCGCCAAGCTGAATCCAACTGGCGGAGAGGCTGGGAGCGAACCCACGGACCGCTGGCACGGTCAACGGCTTTCGAGACAGGCAGGCTCCAATAACAGACAATCTTCCACTAGCCGGTAACAATCAGCCTGTCAGTCACTACGGGACACTCGAATATGACAGGCTTCATGGCGAATCGATGCGGCTGCGACGTTTTCTGCTGACTTCTATCATCGTACTGGTAGCACTGGCACTCGCCGCCGCCAGAGCCGACCCGAAGAACCCGGTCCAGCCTAGCGGGCGCTGCGTCTGATGCTTGTAGGGCTCCTGGCCCCGCCGCAGGCCGGCTCCAAGCGTAGCTTCAGCATCGCCGACACCGGCGGCTGCTCCTGCGAGCAGATCGTCGCGGAAGTGGGCCTCGGAGGAGCGCACTTGAAGTTCGGCTGCTCGACTAGCGTCATGCTCGCCTGGGTGGAGCTGGTGGGTGGTTTGTAGCCTGCCGGGCTGGACTGTCCGTACTTGACGGCTCTCCGAACTCTGCTACTATAAAGAGATCGAATTATTAGCCACTAATAAAGGAGTCTGCGCGCTTGGGTTTCCGAAGTACATCTGTGTCTCTACCCGATGAGCTTTTCAACACCATCGAGGACGACCGCAAGAGACGCTTTCGCTCCCGATCGGAATGGTTCCGAGAGGCAGCACAGCTCTACCTTGTGATGAACCGTCCTTCCTACGATCCTACTCCCGATGAACTCAAAGATATTGAGGAGGGTCACGCAGCAGCGGCCCGTGACGACTATGTCGAGGTGACCACCCTCGAGCAGATAAGAGATGCCCTGGGCC
The DNA here is from genome assembly GCA_036446675.1 of Thermoanaerobaculia bacterium. GTDB lineage: Bacteria > Acidobacteriota > Thermoanaerobaculia > Multivoradales > JAHEKO01 > JAZFTL01. Next base: position 855 of record JAZFTL010000376.1, on the reverse strand, counting down.
TTACGGATTAAGCAGAAGGCTCAAAAGCAGATTCGCAAACTCTCCCGATCCGATCGGGAACGGATCGCTGCGGCGCTCAATCAGATGCTCGACAATCCCTTCGCCGGAGACGTGATGCGGCTTCGAGGAATACCCGGGGACTTTCGTCGTCGTGTTGGGAGCTGTCGAATCTTCTTCACCGTAGAGCCTGCCGCACGCGTCCTAAACATTCACGCCGTACGAAGACGACAGACGACCACTTACAAACGCTAGCTAATCCAGATACCGTCATCGCGGTGCTCACCAGGAGAGTAGAGATCGCCTAGCCGTCCTCTATCCGCGCCATGCTGATGCGGCTGAAAAACCGGCTGTTCCCTCAATCGACCGCCCATTCCTTAAATCGACCACAAGTTCCCTAAATCGACATCGCCTCAATTGGATCCATCTGGGGCACGCCTTCCGATTTTACTCTTCTGTCCGAAATACGTGGCACCTTTTCGATTTGTAGCCTGAGCGGGTCACCTGAATCGTTGCTCGCCTTCTTCCGGCCGGGGCCGCTAGGCCCCGGCCGTTCTGCTTGAGACTATATGTTTTCAGCATTAGCTCTGGAATCTCCGGCTTTGACAAAACCTTCCCCTGCCTTGCAGAGCAAAGGGCCACTGATCTTATGAATAGACCTACTGCATGTTGAGAATTTGTATGCACCCATATGGGCCCACAAGGTAGTGCGGTATCTACATCGGCCCCCCTGACGATCGGCTCTGCGCGGGCGGTCCAGAGCTTGAACTCCAGCAAGAAGGTCGACGAAGACCCTGCGAGACCATATGTTCGCCATCGAGAAGCGATACTCGACTGGGGTCTCTTCTTTCTCCCGGA
>JAZFTL010000375.1:0-2043 GCA_036446675.1 Thermoanaerobaculia bacterium | reverse complement strand
CCCAGACCCCACACCAGATGATCCTGAACCGATTGTTATTGAAGAGATCGATCTACCCGAAACCGATTTGATCGACATCGATGCGATGGTGGGAATTCCGGAAGGACCACCCGGCATCGGAGCTGATGGTAGCGGACCGGTGGCAATCGGTGGCGGGATCAAGCCGCCGGTCAAGACCTACTTTCCGCAGCCCAGGTACACCGAGGAGGCGCGACAGGCACAGGTTCAGGGCGTGGTAATTCTCGAAGCGGTGATCGATGCGAAAGGAAACGTATCGCGCGTCAAGGTGCTAAAAGGCCTGGGCGCAGGTCTCACCGCGTCCGCTAGCGACACTGCAAAGCAGTGGAAGTTCAAACCCGCCACCCTCGAAGGCAAGCCAGTAGCTGTTTTCTTCGTTCTGACGATTAGCTTCTCGCTGCAGTAGCGACCCCGCACCTACCCGCCGCGCCGATTATGATCAGTGGGTTTGAGAGAATTTTTCCAACACCTCGAGCGTGAGGTCAATGTCTTTAGAGGTGTGCTCTGCCGACACCTGAAACCTGATCTCCTCATCGCCCTTCGGCACCACCGGAAAATTGAGACCGGTTGCCAGAATGCCGTTGGCCTTCAGATAGGCCACCAGCACCGAGGTCGCCGCGGTGTCGCGCACCATGAGAGGCACCACCGGATGGTCGCCTGGGATGGTCTCGAACCCCAGACGGGTGAGCCCCTGCTCGAATTTCTTGGTCATCTCGCGCAAATGAGCCAGAAGAGCGAGACCGGTCTCGCTGTCCAGCAGCTCGAGAGCTCGCAGCGACGCGGCCGCTTCCGCCGGAGTAATCGGATTGGAATAGATGTACAGTGGCGCCGACTCCCGCAGGTACTGCATCACCTTGGCGTCACCTACGGCGTAGCCACCGTTGACTCCCAATGCCTTACCGAGGGTCGCGATCAGCAGATCCACTCCTTCGCACTCGGTGTATTCTTCAGTTCCTCGACCGGTCAAACCGAAGGCGCCAACACCGTGTGAGTCATCGACGACCACGATTACATTCTCGGGAAACTCGTTGTCATACTTACGCGCTAGGGCGACAATCTCCGGCAGAGGTGCGTGGTCCCCTCGCATGCTGAATACGCCATCGGTGACCAGCAGAACTCGACGGCACTCTCCTCTGGCCTGCTGCAAGACTGACTCCAATTGGAACATATCCAAATGGGCGTAGACCGCTTTACGTTTCGGCCGTGATAATTTGATCGCGTTGATGATGCAGCTGTGATTCAGCGCGTCACTGATTACGGCTGTATCCGTTGTGATCAAGGATGGCAAAATCCCCAACGTCGCAGCATATGCCGAACTGAAGATCATGCCCGCTTCGCGCTGATGAAACGCGGCCAGCCGGCGCTCGAGAGCGACATGCAATCGCGAAGTGCCGCTAATAAAGCGAACCGCTCCGGGACCTGTTCCGAAGTCCCGCGCTCCGTTTTCCTCGGCCTCGATGACCTCGCGTCGCAAGGACATACCGAGATACCCATTCGAGTTCATCCGAATAAACTCTCGGGTTCCCTCGCCTTCGAGCAGCAGCCTTGGTCCCTGCTCCCCTCGAGCCGGTAGAATCTTCCGAACCACAGACTCCTCGCCCTTTAGCCTGCCACTGTCTCCAAATTCCCGAAGCTGCTCTTCAAGCAGTAACCGCAGTCGATCTTGAGGCATTCAATTCTCCTATCGAAGCTTACTCGCCTGACTCAGGCTCTTTTCGCACCTTATCCAATTTCGCTTGCAACTTCTCGAGCATGTCTTGGGTCATCGTTTCGAGCTCATACTGTGGAGACCACTGCCACTCTTCTCGCGCTGCACTGTCGTCCAAAGATTCGGGCCAAGAATCGGCAATCGCCTGTCTTACCGGATCGACCGCATAGTCGATGGTGAAGTTGGGGAGATGGCAGCGAATTTGTGCGGCCAGCTCCTCCGGAGTAAAGTTCATCGCCGTCACGTTGAAGGCATTTCGGTGAATCAAGCGCTCCGGATCTGCTTCCATCAAATCGATGATCCCATTGATCGCGTCG
>JAZFTL010000374.1:0-2643 GCA_036446675.1 Thermoanaerobaculia bacterium | reverse complement strand
ATAGACTTTCGCCTCGATCCACCGGACCTGGAGGTTCGTCTGGACGGTCATCAAATGAACTTCTCATCCGGTCTGGTAGTCCCGGTACTCGCTGGGGTAAGGAGTCTAGTATCTACTAGACCTGGCTACGAGAGTATCGATTCCGAGGTAGAAGTAGAAGCCGGCACTCGGTTTGAGCTCGAGCTGACCCTGCGGCGATCCAGTGCGGTCATAGTTTTCTCGTTACAGCCGTCTGCGGCCGAGATCTTGATGGACGGCCACCCTGCAGCGGCTAGCGTTTCGGAGCCTCGCGTTCAAGATCACCCCGATAGTCAGTCCGCAGATCGAGTGGATACTCAATCCGGAGCCATTGAGACGTCGGATATGGTTGAGGTGATGATAGGCGGGCTGTTTGACGGTAGCCACACTTTAGAGCTGCGCCAAGATGGATATCGGCCGATGCGTATCGGTTTCGAAGTGGACGAAATCCGAGACTATACGTTACCGGGTGTAGTGAGTCTGGAGGTGACTAGAGGTGAAGTCACGATCACCGGGATTCCAAACGAAGCTACGGTAAAAATTGACGGAGACGTGCAGGGCTCTGTTGCTCTTGCTGGTGATATTTTGCACCTGGAGCTTTCACCGGGGGAGCACCTCATCGAAGTAGAAGCAGGCTTTTCGGGGCGCTTTGAGGAGGTTGTTGTAGTCGCTGACCAAGACGTGCTGACGGTTCCCGTGGGCCTGCGTCCTGTGGTTGTACTGTTGGGAGTTCTTGGGGATGATGGAGTCGCGGCTCCGGCGCTGGTAAGCCGACTGACTGAAGGTCTCGGGACATTAGAAAAATGGTATTTCTTTGATCGCAGTGCCGAGGCAGCGCCGACCCTCTCCGCCCTCGGCGTGACAGCCGGAGCTCTTCGAGAAACAAGAAATCGGCGGGTGGCGGGAGCGCAAGGGCCGGATTGGGCGACAGTTCAGAGGGTAATCGATGCCCAATTCAAGGCGCCGGTCTTCCTTTTGGCTGTACTCTCCGACGACCTTTTTGCAACAACTGCCGATCTTTGGATTTGGGCTGCCGAGCCGTATCCCTCTCAGCCGTCAATTCGCCGGATTGCTCTGGAGACTTCCGAGGATTTTGATGCTGTCTTAGATTCGTTTGAAGAAATCATGGTATTCGAGCGGTTGTCGTTTGGAGCCAGCTTCATCGACTCGAATGCTTCCGAGACTCCGGTTGTGGCGGATATTCGGGAGAATTCTCCGGCTGCGCTGGCTGGTCTCAAGCTCGGAGATCGGCTGCTTACCATTGACGGGCGTGAAGTCTTCGCCAGCAGCGAGTTCCGTGAGCACCTTGATTCTCTCCATGATGGCGATGAGATCACCGTCGAGATTGAGAACAGCCAAGGCCGGCACTCCTTCAAAGTTAAGCCGGAGAAGAGCCCTTCAGTTCTTTCGCCAACTGATAGAAACCTCTTACTACCGGTCGCCTCTGCCAAGTTGGCAAATGAAATCAAGCGCTTAGGAGGTGGTCATCCGGAGTGGCTGCTTAAGCTGAACCAGGCCGCGATTTTGATGCACGCAGGGGCCTGGAGAGAGGCGGTTCCCCTTCTCAGGACGGTCAAGCCGTCTTCAGACTCGCCGTTGGGGCAGGCTGCAGTGGACTACTGGCTCGGTCGTGCCCTGATGGCTGCTGATCCGGTGGCGTATCGCGATCGAGCGCGAGAGGCCTATGCGAGGGCAGCGCAGGACACTTCGGGTAGGTTGTATCACAGTGATGGTCCGTCAGTGGCCCCACGGGCGAAGCGACGCCTGCGGGAGCTTGGTGGCTCGTAGCCTCAAAATGCCTACCTCGTAGGCTGGCTCAAAACTGAAGTAGCGCCGCTGACCAGTGAAAGCCGGCGCCAAATGCAGTCAAGAGAACTAAGTCTCCTTGCTGAATCAAGCCCTGGTTACGGGCATCCCACAGTGCCAAGGGAACCGAAGCCGAGCCGGTGTTGCCGTAATTTCGGACATTGGTGAAGACCTTCTCGGGAGCAATTCCGAGCGTCTTGCTTACGGCAGAAATAATCCGTTGATTGGCCTGATGAGGAATGACTAGATCCACCTCCTCGAGCCTCACGCCGGCCTTTTCCAAGACCGTGTTCGCGGCGGCACTCATTCGAGACACAGCTTGCCTAAAGACCTCTCTCCCGTTCATTTCTATTTTCCTGTGCAGGCCTGCAGCGAGAACTTCGGAGGAAAATGGAACCCGAGTGCCTCCCGCCTCGAGAGTGAGGATCGAAGCTTTGCTGCCATCTGTGCCGGCGGTCGTAGCGACTATTTCGACAACACTCTCCCGCTGCCCGACAATTGCCGCACCAGCGGCGTCTCCGAAGAGAACGCAGGTATTACGGTCATGCCAGTCCATTAAGCGCGTGAGGATTTCAACCCCGACCAACAGGACCGTTCTTGGCGCTTGCTGGGCGCGCGCCAGAGCAATGTCGAGGCCAAGTACAAAGCCGGCGCAGCCGCTACCGCTGAGATCGTAGGCAGTTACCTCGCGGGCATTCAGGCGGTCCTGCAAGAGAGAAGCAGTGTCTGGAACAGTGAGCTCGGGAGTGTCGGTTGCCACGATGATTTCATCGATTTGGAGTGCTGAAATACCAGCATCCTGCAGAGCGATCTGAGCGG
>JAZFTL010000373.1:0-2210 GCA_036446675.1 Thermoanaerobaculia bacterium | reverse complement strand
CGATGTGGCAAGAAGCGCAGCTGGAGCCCCACTGCTTGGCAAACTCCGGAACGGCTGCTGCATTGCGAGGCAGCATCGCTGCCAACAAAAGCAACATTAGGATTGGGATTAATGATTTGCGCATCTTTACACCTCCTCATGCTTGCTCAGATCGATCCTTCGAACTCAGACTTACGAAGAACCTCGCACATATTTTCGACGAATGCTTCAAACTCTCCAATACCCACAGGGGTGGAGAGAGAACTATCCGTCAGGAGGTTCTCGAACTACCCTTATGTTGGACAGCACAGGCCCCCCGTCTGAGTGGGCAAGAGTTCAACGGAGATGCCACTACTCGGAGCCTACGACTCCGGTTGTTCAACGCTCCGTCAAAGGCCCACGCGCTCAGAGAGCCCGTCCTTGCTGCAGAAGTGAGGGGGTTCATGCGCCCACCCAGATGCACAGTGCTCTCCACCCTGGGAGGTGTGGGGCCTCGAGCCGATGAGTGGTAGGTTAATGGCCACGGAGATTGCGCAGGAGCCTCTAAGATGAGCCCACAGATCGCTCGAGATATCATGAGAAAAATGGTGATGGCGGTGCCGGCCAGCCTGACGGTGCAAGAGCTGGCCACTTTCCTGATCGATCACGAGATCTCGGGCGCACCCGTGGAAGACTCGTCCGGAGGTCTGATCGGGGTTGTCACAGTGACCGACATCACGAACTCCGTATCGATGGGTGGCAAGAGACTATCGGATCGATCGCCTGATAATGAAGAAGCTCATGGCTGGGAGGATTCGCTGAGCCTCGAGGACATCGACGAATTGCATGTCGAAGATGGAGACCTTACAGTTGGTGACATCATGACTTCGACAGTTCTGACCGCTGACGCCTCCAATTCGGTGGCCAAGCTGGCGGAGATCATGTTGGAGGCGCACCTACACAGAGTTCTCATTACTGAGAATGAGTCCGTCGTAGGGATTGTCACGTCATCTGATTTACTCAGGCTCCTGGTCGACGAGGCTTGAAGCAAGTTAGGTTGCCTGCAGCCGCTTCTGAATTGCGATCGTTAGGAATGCTCCTGTTAGGAATACTCGCGGGCCGTTGGTGTGCCGTCTAATTGAAAACTCACGCTCACCATACCCGATTCGATCGTGCTGTTCCCCGGATACCCGCAGTGCTCGATAACTCTCATCATCTTTCGGTTCTCGCCGAGGACCTCGGCCTCAAATACCTCTACGCCTTGTGCCCTAGCGATCGCCGCCAGCTGGTGGAAGAGAGCGGTTCCCAGACCCCTCCCTTGGTACTCATTGCTAACCGTGAAGGCGACATCGACCTTCTTCGGAGGGTCTTGCACTTGAGAGTTGATATACCTGGCAACTCCGACGATCTGTTGCCTCAGCCATTTCCTGGTTGTGGCCACCAGTGCCACATGTCCCACTGAATCCACCTCGGTGAAGTAGCACAGATCCCGATCGTTGAGTCTCTCCTTGAGCTCGAAAAAGCGGAAATAGATCGACCGTTCACTGAGATGACTGTGAAAACTCTGCAACCGTCTCTTGTCGCGAGGCCGAATCGATCGGATGCGCACAGCCTTGCCATCTCGAAGCATGACTTGCGACGAATATCGCTCTACATTCATGAGATTGTCGAATCAGAGCTGAGATGACCGACCTATATCGCCAAGCCGAGGAAGTTCGGAATCTTCAAATCACACGATTTCTGAACTCGTCAGCTCGGAGTCACTCGCTACTTGAGCGGGTGAGCTATTCCGCATCACTTTTGAACTCGACCATTCGGTGCCTTAGAGCGTATCCAACCACCTGAGCTCGATTGTGAAGATGAAGCTTATCGAGGATGTTGCGCACGTGGAATTTCACGGTGTTCTCAGTGATGTCAAGCTCCTTGGCTAGGACGCGGTTGGAGGTCATGCCATCTACCATGTGTTCAAGGACGTCCTGCTCGCGGTCGGTCAGTGCATCTGGATCCCACTTATCTCTTGCCGACTTCTTGGGTCGCGCGAATTCCTCGAGCAGCTTACGCGCCAGGGCGGGAGTTAGGGCCGGCTCACCACGGCCAACCCCTTCAAGAAGGGCAAAGAACTGCTTAGATTCGAGATTCTTCAGCAGGTAGCCCTTCGCTCCAGATTTGATGGCTTCGAAAAGGTGATCGTCGTCATCTGAGGCTGTGAGAATGACAACTTTGACGTCGGGAAGTTCTGCTGAAATTCGTCT
>JAZFTL010000372.1:0-3809 GCA_036446675.1 Thermoanaerobaculia bacterium | reverse complement strand
TGCTCGGGCGTCAAGGGCGAATCCTCGGCTCGGGAGAAGAGCTTGGCTAGGTCCTGGTGGGCACGAAACTGCTGCTCGAGAAACCGCGTGTACTTCTCGACCAGATCGGGTCGCTCTTCGTGCAAACTGTTGACGCACAACGGATCGGTCCATAGGTCGCAGATGAGCAGTGGTGCCGGTCGGTGGTCGCCGGGGTCCTGCGATGCGGTCTTCGGACCGATCTCCAAAGACGCACCCCAGCGGCCGTCCACCACTTCGATACGCCCGCCGAGCTCGCCGCTCTCGCGATCGATCTCGAACTCGTCCAGGATGACAGGACGCGACTCCCAACCTTCGGACCCGATCAACAGGGGTTCGAGCGATTGTCCCTGAAACACTTCGGGCATCGGTAGGTCTGCCAAGTCGAGAACCGTCGGCAGGACGTCGATCATCGAGACCGGATGAGTGAAGCGCTGCCCGGGCGCGATTCGCCCCGACCACACGAAGATGAGTGGAATCGCGCTTACACCGGAGCGCAACATCGGAGTACCTCGTTGACTAAAATCGTAGGCCTCCGGAACGGGGTCGAGCATCAAGGTCTGCCAGTCCTGCGAGCCCGCTGCGCTACCGTGATCTGAAGCGACAATCAACACCGTCCGGCCCCATTCACCGCTCGCCTTGAGTCTCTCGACCAGGCCGTGGATCTGATGATCCTGGTGAGCCATCGCTTCATCGTAGGAGTCGCGCTTGCCGCTGGCGTAGGTTGTCCAGTCGGCACCCATTTCACGCTGAGCCTCGGGCCCCCAGATCTCCCGGGAGTCGATCCACTGCTCCAGCTCCTGGACTCGCTCTTTGGCTTCGTGGTCGATGAACAAGCCAAAGAACGGCGATGGAGGAGCGTGCGGCGCATGGACATTCGTGGTTTGAAAATGTACGAAGTAGGGCTCGCCGGGGTAGTGTTCGCGCCATTCCCAGAAGATATTGTGGAGGCTCGCAGCAGATTCTTGAGCCTCCTTGACCGAGGTGTCGCGAAAGATGTCGACGCCGCGGTCCAGGTTGCTGATCCTGCCGACGTTGGGATTGGTGGTGAGGAGCGCGGTCTGATACCCGGCCCGATGGAAGTGCTCGGCCATCGTCCGGACCTCGTCAGGCACGGGATTGCGTCCGTTCCGCAGACCGCCCAGGACGCTGTGCTGCAGCGAGGTCAGAAACGTGACCGTCGACGATCGCGTGAAACTGGCATTACTGTAGGCCCGCTCGAACAGCGCCCCTTCAGCGGCAAGGCGCTCGAGGTGGGGAGTCGTGCGGCGATTGTAGCCGTAGGCGCTCATATAATCGGCGCCGGCACTGTCGATGACGTAAAGGATGATATTGGGGCGTTTAGGGGCAGCAGAGCCGCTCAGGATGGGAGTAGCCCAGAGAGCGACGCTGCCCTGCCGCTCCGCCTCTGCGGACAGGGTCAGCGTGACGACCTCACCCTCGAACGGTGTCAGGTCGACGGTGCGCTCTGCCCAATTTGTCGGATCGTCCCAAGTCTCTTCGAGCAGCCTCCGGGCTTCGCCGGCCGGTTCAGTCACCGTAACCAGGAACTTCACGGCATTGTCCCGATTCAACACTCCCAGACCGAGATCGAGCCGTCCTCCAGGAGGCACGCGCACCTCGTACGAGATCGAGCCGGGCGCATGGGAGAAGAGAGTTCTTCGATGGGGCACCGGCCCGCCGGAGTCGCCTTGTCCCTTCAGTCCTACCAAGCGCACGCCGACCCGGTCGCTGGCGAACTCCGCTTCCGCAGGAATCACGCGAATCGAGAGCAGCTCGAGAGCCCTCGCGCCCTCTTCGGCGACGGCGTTGAACCACAGACCAAGGTGCGTCCAGGGCCCTTCCCATGGCCTCCTTGGGTCGAGGGAAATACGATAGGTCTGCACGGTCTCGTCTGAAACGAGACCGGCGCGGTCGACACCGCCCGAGATGAAGGGCACGTCGTAGTCCTCGGGAACGTCCTCGCTGTAGTTGAATAGCAGACCGAAGTTGCGCATGCCCTTCGAGGCGCGTGCTTGGACTTCAATGTGGCTCCAGTCCTCGAGGCGCCATTTGGGAAGTGCCACGTAAAGGTAGCCCTCCAGCCGCTCGGAGTTTAGGAAGGACGGGCTGTCGGAGGTCAGCGGGATCCGGAGGCCGTCCTCGATGCGAACCGGCTCGACCGCCCGCGCACCCTTCGCCGCGATCGGCCGCCAGCCCGGTTGGGGCTCGTCGAAACGCCATTCGACGACTTCGCCGACCGTATCCGGAACATGAGAGCCGTCGATCGTTGCGGCATCCAGGTGCTCTTCTAGGTGAAGAGGCACTTCCGCGCCGAGCGCGCCGGAACCTGCCGACCTACCACCACAGCCCGCGAGCAACGAAGTCGCAACCAGGCAACCAGCAACAATCGATGCTCCGGCCCGATTTTGCGCGACGCCGCCTTCGCGGGTCGACGCCGGCCTCTCACTGAAGCGAAGGCGAACCAACTCTTGACTAGTCAAGACTGACTTAGTCTATCCTCGCTGGAATCGGTCAGACAAGGCCAGGCTAATACACATCTCCAACTTAGACTTGACAGGTAGATCTCATTAGGCGAAACTAAGGCGTAAATGCAAGCTCAAGCACTACTCCCCGTCTTCGGCCAAATCGGCCAACCTTTGGCATTAGGACGCCCAGATCCTGATGCTGCGCCAAGCCGGCGGAAGGCCGGTGTCGAGTACTTTCCTCTACAGGTCAGGAGCATCCTGAATCGTTCCAGAGCGGCTCGCCTTCCATTCGACTGGACTATCAATCCCTACCGAGGATGCGAATTCGGATGCACTTACTGCTATGCGAGGTACACCCACAATTTCTTCGACTTGACAGGGTGGAAGTCATTCGAGTCGAAAATCTTCTTCAAACAGAACGCCGCAAGCGCACTGCGAGGAGAACTCAAGAGACGCTCCCTCAAGGGTCAACGGATAGCAATCGGCACCGTCACGGACCCCTATCAGCCGGCGGAGCGCCATTTCGAAATTACCCGGGCTCTGCTCGAGGTGTTTACTCATGTAGAGGGTCTAGACCTGGCGATCACCACCAAGTCGCCGCTGATCCTCCGAGATCTCGACCTCCTCACCGACTTGGACAAGAAGCATACGGTGAGTGTGAACATCACGCTGACTACGGTCGACCCAGTCCTGGCGCGTCGCACGGAATTGCGCGCGCCCACCCCGGGGGCCCGGCTTCGGGCGATTGAAGGTCTCGCTCAGGAAGGTATCGCAACCCAAGTATTTTGTATGCCGATCATGCCTGAGATCAACAGTAGTGAAGAGAGCCTCTGGCCCCTCCTTACGAGAGCTCGTGACTATGGGGCGCTAGACGTTATAGCCTCTCCGCTATTTCTCAAGAGAGATGCAAAGGCCCGTTTCATGCCTTGGCTTCAAAAGGAGTTTCCTGACTTGGTACCGCTCTACCGACGGCTCTTCGGTAACAGAAACTACCTGGAACCTCTGTATTCTGAGCGACTTCTCGAGAGGTTCAGACGCCTGCGGCTACGCGCCGGATTCCCGCACACTCGGCCGGGCAGAGCCTAGCCTGAACTTCTCACCAACTTTCTACTACGAGAACGCAAGTACATGAATCTACGGCGTTATCCAGCTTCTCGCTCCTCGACGTACTGCGAGAACGCCTGCGTCGCTACGAAGCTGGAAGCCTTGTATCTCCAAGTACTTGCGCCCTCTCGCTACGAATCCGGTGACAATCTCAGGCTAGAGCGCGAGTCTGTGCCGGGCGATCCAGGCGCCGAAGCCCTGTTCAACTTCCTGCCAGTC
>JAZFTL010000371.1:0-4144 GCA_036446675.1 Thermoanaerobaculia bacterium | reverse complement strand
GGAGCAACCTCTTGAGCCGGCGCCGGGGCTGGTGTCACTTCAGGTTGCACTGGCGAAACAGGTGGTTCCGGTCGACAACCGGAAATCAGTACAGTGAGGGTTAGTACCCCAGTCCAAACCGCTAGCATTCTCTTCCCGCTCATAGCTATCTCCTTCGATTCTGAGTCTCTATGTATTACTTTTTTCCTTTTGGAGCGCGTGTACTCTACCAGATGCGTTCTCAAGCATTCAATAGGTAATCTGAATCAATCAGGCTTGCCCCGGTTATTCCGGGTAGTCAGACCATGCCGGGGCATAGTTATTTCCAGTACGAGTCAGCTGGAGAATGTTCGAGCCATCAGCATCCATTACCATTATTTGAGTTCGCCCACCCAACTTCATCGAATAAGCAATTTTCATTCCGTCAGGAGAAAATGTCGGTGATTCGTGGCTGCCCTGACCTCGGGTGAGAAGAGTCGTCTCGAGAGTGACCACATCGCTGCTGGCTATTCTAAAACCGTTGCCGCGTCTGCGAGCCGAGTAGACCAGGCGGGCGGCGGTGGGCGACCATTCGGCCCCGTCGTTGTAGGTGCCTTCAAATGTTATGCGGCGAAGGCTGGCACCCTCAGCGTCCATTATATAGATCTGAGGAGTCCCGGAGCGGCTCGAGGTAAAGGCGATTTCTCGTCCGGTGGGGCTCCAGGCCGGGTTCGTGTCGATACCGGAAGAGTGGGTGAGCTGCTTCAAGTTGGATCCATCTCGATCGGCAACGAATATTTCACTATTCCCGTCTCCCAGGCTCCGGGCGAAGGCGAAGCGCTTCTGGTCTGGAGAATAAGCCGGAGAAATATTCAAATTTCCACTCGTGACAACCGGAGACTTGAGTCCAGAGATCAAATCCGCCAAGTAGATTCCCGGGGCGCCGGAAAAATAGGACACGTAAGCGACCTCTTTGGAGTCCGGACCCCAATCGGGAGACAATGAAATCGTCTGATGTCCGGTAATCGCTCGTTGGTTCCAGCCATCATAGTCCATCAAGAAAATTTCTTTGATTCGATTGGTCTTGATTCTGTCAGAGACGAATGCGATGCTCGTAAGGGAAATCCCTTGACGCCCGCCAAACCCGAAGTAGCGAACGATTTCATCGGAGAAGGTATGGGCTATGCGACGCGCTACATCTATTGTTCCGCGATATCGTTTTCCCAGGATCGAGGCCCCACTCTGAAGATCGTACAGTACTCCCTCGAGGACCAATAGCTCGCCTTCCTGTCGAACTGCCACCGCCAGGAGCATTTTGTTTTGAAGCGAGCGATACAAGTCGAAGTCGCGTTTCGGATCGCCCGTCAGGTTGAGTGTATCGAGTTCCTGTGGGCCTTGGATCGAAAAGATTCGACTATTTTCGAGGTCTGCGGTCAATACGGACTCGAGTTCTTGAACAGCTATCTTCATTGTTGGGATGAGGGTGCTCAGTCCTCCGATTTCGGGAATCGCCAACTGAATTCGAGCCACGGTTTTTCCCGCCAGCTCCAAGGTTACCTCGGAGCCCAGGTTGGGATTCGCCTGGCTGGATTGATCTGAACGCGCCGCCGGCTGCTGCCCGAGCGCCGCAGTTGCCAGTGCCAGGAGCATGAATATGAGAACCACCGGCTTTTCATTCATAACGAGACACCTCGTAGAGCTACCTGAGTATCAGGTTCACTCCAAGTGATTTATGGCGGTAGCTCTGGGGCAAAGGCGGAAAAGGTGAAGCGATTTGGACGGCGCGCAGGCCGGCGATGTCGAACGTGTTGTAACCTGAAGACTTGGCGATCTTGAGGTCGGAAACAGTCCCGTTCTTAGCGATTCGAAAGTAGAGCGTGGATTCGATTTCTCCACCTAAGGCAGGGCGCCTCCAGTTCGAGCTGATGATCGCCAGCAATCTGTCGACATAGTAACTATAGACGAAGTCTGGGTTGTCTAGTCCACTGATTGCTGCACCCAAAGTCGAAGTTCCAGTCGACTTGCCCAACGCCGAACCTTCGCGATGTTGCAGTACAGGTGCTTGAAGCCGCCGCAGGATCTCTCTCGACTCTGACCGGAGTTGGCGAGAGGGAAGTGTTTTGGGCTGCATCGCCTTCGGTTGAGGCGGGAGCTTGGCTTTGGCGGGCGCGAGTTTCTGGATCACCTTCAGATCGGGCAACTGCCGCGGAGTCTTCTGCTCGGGAGGAGCCGGTTGCGGCGGTTCCGGTTTCTTCACCCCCAAGGCCTGAACCGGAGTGATCTGAACGGCGACGTAGGTAAGGGCGGGTTCATCATCAGAGGCAACGAGACCCGGGCCGACGGTGAGGGCCACAAGGAAAAGAACGTGAATAATCGCAGAAACAATAAGGGCGAACTTGGTACGTTCTCTGGATTCTGGTCGAAGGCGATCGCTGAGAATTGAAGCTACAGCACTATGCACCGTGACCTCCCGGGTCCGCCGGCATCTTTTTCGCGCCTACTCTTTCCACCGGTGTCAGCCGCTCAGCTCTTAGATCTGCCGGTAGTCTTGCGCCTGTCGGTAACCATGTTGATCTGGGTGATACCTCCACCCTGGAGAATATCCAGCACTTCGATCACCTTACCGTATGGGAGGTCACGGTCGCCCTTGATGTAAACGGCTTGGCCTTGGCGCGAGGCTAGTTGTGGGGTGAGCCGCTCCAGCAACTGGCTCGTATGCACGGGCTCATCTTGCAAGAAAATGACTCCGTCTCGATTGATTGAGAGGATGAGGGGATCGTCAGCTATCTGGGGGATAACTCCTGCGTCTGCCTTTGGGAGAACGACCTCGATTCCTTGGTGGAGCATGGGAGCGGTGATCATAAAAATGATCAACAACACAAGCATCACGTCGACCAAGGGAGTTACGTTGATGTCGGCAAGAACCCTCTCGTCGGGAGACTCACCGAAATCCATTCCGAAGGACATGTGAAACCTGATTCCTAGGTGAAGTTACGCTCGGCTAAGTTGATGAATTCCAAAATGAAATCTTCCATTTCTGCTCGAAACTGTCGCGCCCTATAGCTGAAATAGTTAAAGCCGACCAGAGCTGGAATAGCAGCCGCCAGCCCCAGTGCGGTATTTACGAGTGCCTCGGCGATTCCCGGCGCAACCGCCACGAGAGAGGTAGATCCGGTGATGCCGATGTCTTGGAAGGCGACCATGATTCCCCAGACGGTTCCAAAGAGCCCGATAAAGGGACTTGCGGCCGCGGTCGTAGCGAGAAAACCTACGCCTCGCCCTAAGACTGACTGCTCTACAGCCAAAGCTCGACGCAAGGTTCTTTGCAAGGCGTCGAGCGATTTCATTCGATACTCGCCGACACTGTCGGGATCTCGCTTGTAGGCCTTTACCTGGGCGTCGATTTCTACGTATCCGGCTTGAAAAATTCCCACCAGCGGAGATGCTTGCAACTTTTCAGCCACACCCTTGACCTCGCTGAAGCGCTGGCTTCTCCGAAAGCCGTCCAAGAATTTCGCACTCGCCGCCGCTGCCCGCCTCAGGCGCAGGAATTTCCCGACCATGATCGACCATGAGCCAAACGAAAGGAAGACCAGGGTAGCTGCGACCAGCCATCCCATTGGGCCGAAATCCTTGAGCAGATCGAACATTCCCGGTCGGGTTAGACCGGAATCGGCCTGAACCAAGGCCATGCTCGATAAGACTTGAATCATTGTTTTCTCCTCAGCGGATCAGAAAGTAGCACGCGCAACTTGTGCCTGTCTACGTTTGCTCCTCGCCGGACTCCTAGGCTCCGTGATGAGGGCTCAGGCGGTGCCCGGTTTCATGGTATCTTTCAATGGATCCGAAGAGGTTTCGTTGCGTCTTCGGATTCCATAGTTTATCTCGAATATAGGGGAGCGAGAAGGACTGGCTGGTGGAGGGTGTGCCGAATTGGCATATATCCCAGCAATGAGGAGGTCGCGGTGAATATTGCAGTGTGTATCAAACAGGTTCCAGATACAGAGGCCCAGCTTTGCCTGAATGCCGACAGTTCCTGGATAGATGAGGAGGAGATTCCATTTATTATCAATGAAAGCGACCTTTACGCTCTCGAGGAGGCGCTTCAGATAGCCGAAGAGTTTGGCGGTGAAGTGACGGTTTTCAGTCTAGGCCCGGAGCGCGTCAAAGAAGCCCTACGCAAAAC
>JAZFTL010000370.1:0-2078 GCA_036446675.1 Thermoanaerobaculia bacterium | reverse complement strand
GCCGCCTTGAGCAAGATTTTGCGCCAGGCATTCAAGCATCCGGTGACGATAGCCTATGGCGGCATTATCGGTCGCGCCGAGAATCGGGAGATGGTTAGAGTCTTAGGCATCCGACTCAGCCACGTTCGGCATCTGAACTGGCGCCACTATCGCCACTTTGCTCTCGTCGATTGCCAACCTCAAACCGGCAATAATCAGCTGCCGACGGACAAGGTACCCGATCTGATCTTTGATCATCATCCTATTCGCCGGGCAACTCGCGCTGCCCGATTCATTGATATTCGCACAGCATACGGAGCCACAGCCACCATCCTGGCGGAGTATCTCCTGGCAAGCGGTATCGACTTCGACAAACGCATGGCAACCGCGCTGGGCTACGCCATTCGGTCGGAAACCCAGGATTTCGGCCGAGAGTTCTCGGGCCCAGACAAGGCGGTTTTCGACATCTTGTTTCGCCAAATCGACATTCGCGCTCTGGCGCGCATCCAGATGCCACGGTTGCCTATTACCTATTTCGAGAACCTTCACCAGGCCCTGGAGAATCTGACCACGGTAAGTACTCTGATTGTCAGCCATCTGGGCGCCGTGGAGCAGCCCGACATGGTGCCCGAGATTGCCGATCTATTCCTCCGCCTGGAAGGTAAGACCTGGTCGCTATGCACAGGTGTCTACGGTGAGAGACTCTACCTGTCTATCAGGACCACCAATCCGCGAGCAGATGCCGGCAAAATAATTCGACGCCTCTTGGGTAGGAGTGGCAAGGGTGGCGGTCACGGCATGGTAGCAGGCGGCTGGATGGCTCTTCACGGCAAGCAAGGCCCTGAGATTCAAAAGGCTCAAGAACTGCTCGCTACCCGCCTTGCGAGATTCCTCAAGAAGAATCCGCAGCGCTTCAGCCCAATTGAATTCTCTACCCCGTAGGGGCGAATGATTATTCGCCCCTACGGGATCGCCGCAGAATACGTCGCAGCTGGGCTCTGTCGACGCGCACTTTGGCTACCGGTTTGCCGTCGCGCAGGAGAACCGGAACACTCTCTCCGTAGAGTCTGAGCAGACTGGCGTCGGTGTCAACATCGCGCCTTTCATAGCCGACACTCTGAGCCGAGAAAACTTCTTCCACCAGCCCTTCCATGACATCGCAAAGATGACAGCCTCGGCGGGTGACGAACTCGAAGAGTAGGGCTGGATGGTGATTCGCCCCAACCCTCCCTCGTATCCCTTTCGACATGCCTCGAGCCTCGCTATTCCCATTCGATGGTGGCCGGTGGTTTGCTGGTAATGTCATAGACCACTCGGTTGATGCCGCGCACTTCGTTCACAATTCGATTCGCCACTCTGCCGAGAAACTCCGATGGTAATTGACTCCAGTCTGCAGTCATAAAGTCTTGCGTGTCGACCGCTCGCAGCGCCACAACGTTCTCGTAAGTTCGAAAGTCTCCCATGACTCCGACCGAACTCACCGGAAGCAGAACAGCGAATGCCTGACCGACTTGGTCGTATAGGCCGGCGGCATGGAGTTCCTCGATAAAAATGTAGTCCGCCTCGCGCAAGACATCCAGACGCCCAGCGGTTACCTTCCCGATGACCCTCACCGACAGTCCGGGTCCAGGAAAGGGGTGCCTGCCGATTAGCTCGTCGCTCAACCCCAGCTCTCTGCCGAGCTGCCGGACTTCATCCTTGAAGAGCCACCTAAGGGGCTCGATCAGTTCGAAGCCGAGCTCCTTAGGTAGGCCCCCAACGTTATGGTGAGTCTTGATCACCGCGGAAGGCCCCGAGACTGCAGTCGACTCAATCACGTCAGGGTAGAGCGTGCCTTGAGCAAGAAGCTCGATCGAATCCAGCTTCGCCGCCTCGTCCCTAAATACCTCGATAAAAATCTTCCCGACAATCCGGCGCTTCTCCTCAGGATCTTCGACCCCCTCTAAAGCACTCAAGAACCGCTGTCGCGCATCGACTGCGATGATCTCGACACCCAACCCGCGCTGCAGGTCGACAAGCACCTGGTCGACCTCGCCTTTGCGGAGGAGGCCGTTGTCGACAAACACCGCTTTGGATTTGCTTCCCACCGCTCTGGAAAG
>JAZFTL010000369.1:0-5499 GCA_036446675.1 Thermoanaerobaculia bacterium | reverse complement strand
GCGATCGATTTGGGCACGGCCAACACCTTGGTCTTCGTTCGCGGCAAGGGGATCGTAGTTCGCGAACCTTCGGTAGTGGTGATCAACACTCTGACGAATCGAATCGAGGCGGTGGGCAGCCAGGCCAAAGAGATGTTGGGTCGTACTCCGGGAAACATCGAATCGATCCGGCCGATGAAAGATGGCGTAATCGCAGACTTCGAGGTGGCCGAGCGCATGCTCGAGCACTTCATCAAGAAGGCTCATGGCCGCAAACATTGGGTCTCTCCACGCATCGTTATTGGCGTGCCCTCTGAAATCACTCAGGTCGAGAAACGCGCCGTGCGTGACTCTGCGACCAGAGCTGGCGCCTCAGAGGTCTTTCTCGTCGAGCAGGCGATGATGGCTGCAATCGGCGCGGGTCTGCCGATTACCGAGCCCTCCGGAAACATGATCGTGGACATCGGTGGAGGAACGACGGATGTGGCGGTGATCTCGCTGGCCGGCATCGTCTATTCTCGATCGGTGCGCATTGCCGGCAACGAGATGGACAACGGCATCATTCAATACCTCAAGCGTAAGTTCAACCTGCTGATTGGGGAGCGCACCGCTGAGCGGGTCAAGATGGAGATCGGATCGGCGTTTCCGCTGAAAGAAAAGATCGAAGTAGAGATTAAGGGTCGAGATCTCGTCGAAGGCATTCCGAAGACCTTGACGATTTCCGACGAGGAGATTCGTGAGGCCCTGGCGGAGCCGGTGACTACCCTGGTTGAAACGGTTCGCATGGCCCTAGAGCGGACGCCGCCCGAGTTGTCTGCAGATATTATGGACAAAGGCATCGTGCTTTCCGGTGGCGGGTCGCTGTTACGCGGTTTGGACCAACGCCTCCGAGCCGAGACCGGACTCCCGGTTGTTTTGGCCGAGGATCCGCTCTCATCTGTAGTGCTCGGCACAGGTCGCTTACTTGACGATATTGACCTCCTACGAAAAGTCTCGATTCGCTGAGGCTTGGCGTGAACGAGAGCCAGGTTCGATGGGTCCTGATCTTTCTGGTTCTGGCACAACTTTTTCTGATTACAGCTCAACTCCCCGGCCCTGGAGGGCGCGGGAATTATTTGGCAGGACTTACCTTGAAGGCGGTGGCACCCTTCGGTCGCTTGGTGTCGAGTGTCTTCGTTTTCTTCGGGACCATCTCTTCGGAGTTCCTTCTGCGAAGAACCTTGATCGACGAGAATCTTCGACTCCGCGAAGAGGTGGAGGTGTTGCACCGTCGGACTTTGCGGGCATCTGAGCTGGAACGGGATCTTAGTAGACTTGCCCTTGCGTTGAACTACAGCCGCACCCAAGACGTCTCCCTGCGGGTAGCTGATATTGTATTGTTCGATCGCAATTCAACCCTGCAGTCACTGGTTGTTCGGGTACGGAGTGAGGGACTTCATGTAGATCAACCGATCGTTTCTGGTCAGGGTCTCGTCGGCAGAATAGTTGTGGTTTCCAAAGGATACGCTAAGGCTCAGCTCATTACAGACCGACTCGCAAGCGTCGGGTCGATGATCGAGCGGACCAGAAGGCAAGGAATAGTGCGCGGCGCGAGCAATGGCGCCTTGGAGCTTGACTTCGTTCCGTCCGAGGAAGATGTGCGGGTTGGAGATCGAGTCGTAACGGCGGGTATCGACGGAATTTTTCCGCGCGGTTTGCCGGTTGGCACGGTGACGAATGTTTCGCTGGGAAGCGGCCTGTTTCATCAGATCGAGCTGGTGCCCGCAGTAGAATTCGGCAGGTTGGACCACGTCTATATCCTCGAGAGCGGAGTTATTCCCGCGGCGGAGAGGGAGCGATTGTCGGATGCGATTCCTTAAGTTCGGCGGTACACTTTTGGTGGCGCTGACGGTGCATTTGGTGGGCGTTCAGATCTATCCGAATTTTTCGGTTGTCTTCGACGTATTCCTGGTCGCCCTGATTTTTCATGCGCTAGATGGGAATCTTCTCGCGGCAATGTTGGGTGGTCTTGCCGCAGGAATCCTGACGGACGGGGTCACCGGAGGTCTGTATGGGCTCTTTGGAGTTGTCGATACCATAGTCGGTTACGCTGCGGCATTTGCCGCAAGGCGGTTGGTGATCCAGAGGCCCTGGAGTATTGCGGTTCTGATTAGCCTCGGTGCGGTCCTTCAACAGCTGCTGATTCTGGTACTTCGATTCCTCTTGGTTCCCTTGCAAGCGCTACCGAGCATTCCCTGGGCGTTCAGCAAGGTTGTGACAAGCGGGCTGGTGGGTTTCGCTGTCTATGTCGTTTTGAAGCAGTATCGAAGGCGTACCGCCAGCTGGCGCCGTAACCGAACCAACAAGATTCGCTTCAGCCGCTAAGGAAGGAACCGCATGAGAGTAAGAGAGCACCGCGAGGAACTGGTTCTCCGTTTGCCGGTTTTGCGGGCGGTATTCTCGACACTCTTGGTCTTGGTGGGTGGTGCCTACTGGTTCGTCCAGGTTGTGCACGGCGATTTCTACTTAGATCTTGCCGAGAATAACCGGCTCCGCAAGTATCCGCTGAAGGCGCCGCGTGGACTTATTCGAGATCGCGTCGGGCGCCTGCTGGTGAGAAATATTCCGAGCTACGATCTTCTGATGGCTCGAGATCTTTCGACGGACGTGCAGGGCTCGCTGACCTTCGCAGCCAAGACCCTCGATCTGCCGTTCGAGGAGCTCGAGGCGGTGCTGCGGAGCGGAAAGTCGAAAAATCAGTTTCGACCGACACTCTTGGCCGAAGATTTGTCTTTGTCCCAAGTCGCCAAATTCTCGGCTCAAGCGCTGGGTCACCCGGAGTTCGAGATCGAGGTCGGGCATCGCAGACTCAATGTCCAGGGGCCGAATACGGCGCATTTCCTGGGATATCTCCGCGAGGTGTCCGCTGCCGACTTGGCCCGCCCCGGAACTTCATACAGGGCAGGAGATCTTATCGGCAGGACCGGTATCGAAGAGGCCTTTGATGCCCGTCTTCGCGGACGGGATGGTGAGCGAGTAGTAACCGTAGATAGTCGGGGGCGACCTCGCCGTGAAACTCGTAGCAAGCTCGCACTCCCCGGTGAAGACTTGACTCTGACTCTCGATTTGGAGTTACAAGAGGAGGCCGCTCGGTACTTCATCGGCCGGGTCGGCGCGGTCGTTGCGCTCGACCCAAAGTCGGGAGAGGTCTTGACTCTCTACTCGGCACCCTCGTACGACCCCAATCTCTTCTCGCGCCGCCTGGATTACGCCGAATGGCAAGAGCTACTCGCAGATGCGAACCATCCTTTGCAGAATCGTTCGATTCAAAGTACCTACTCTCCGGGTTCGATCTTCAAGATCGTCGTGGCTCTTGCGGGGCTGGGTGAGGGAGTTATCGACCCAGTCGAGACCGTGCGCTGCACAGGTTCCACAAAGATCTATGGTCGGCGCTTTCGCTGTTGGAAGAGAGCAGGACACGGCAGAGTCAATCTTCACAAGGCAATCAAAGAATCCTGCGACATCTATTTTTACTACTTGGGCCAGACGCTGGGCATCGAAAGGATTGCTCGATACGCCAGAATATTGGGCCTGGGTCAGAAAGTAAACCTGGACATCGCCGGCGAAAAGGCCGGTTTGATTCCTGATATCAAGTGGAAGCTGCGAGCTCGAGGGGAGCCCTGGTTTCCGGGAGAAACCATCTCGGTTGCAATTGGGCAGGGACCTGTTCTGGTGACGCCGTTACAGTTGGCCGCAATGATGAGTACCATCGCTAACGGAGGGTATCGGGTCTTGCCGCACGGGCTGATGGGCTCCGGCAAAACAGCAACGCAGCCGATCGACTTGAATCCGGCGCACCTGGCACGAGTCAAGCGGGCGCTCTGGTCGGTCGTCAACGAAGGGGGCACAGGTGCCAGTGCTTTTGTAGAAGGTCTCGACGTGGTCGGGAAGACCAGCACTGTGCAGGTGATCGAACAGAAGACTTGGGTCAACAATAGAGATTTGCCCTTCAAGCAGCGAGATCATGCTTGGTTCGTTTCATTTGCGACTCTTGGAGAGCGCCAACTCGCGGTCGCGGTGTTCGTGGAGCATGGCGGTGCAGGTTCCAGAGTTGCGGCGCCCTTGGCTAAGAACTTGTATGAGATTTACTTCCGAGACCAGCTTGCGCTCCTCTCACCATAGCGCGCGCCCCCACCTGGGGATGCTCACTCAGGTGAGGTGGAGCATGTTGGTTGTCGCTCTACTGTTGGCGTTGGTGGGTTTGGCGACGATCCATAGCGCCAGCTCCGAGTTGGCCACCGACTACTCGCCGCGGCAGGCCCTGTGGCTAGGTTTAGGACTGTTGGTGTTTTTTGCCGCATTTCTTTTCGACTACCAACTGCTCACCAGCTTCGGCCTGACGATTTATGGGGGAAGTCTGGTTCTGCTCATTCTGGTCTTGTTGATCGGCAAGGAAGCCGGCGGCGCTCAGAGTTGGCTTGGTGTGGGTAGCGTCCGATTTCAGCCATCGGAGTTTGCCAAAATCGCTACCGCCCTGCTGTTGGCGCGGTATGTTGCCGGCTGTAACCGGTCGGTCCTCAAGGTGAATGAGATCCTCGTAGCGAGCTTGATCGCAGCGATACCCATGGCCCTGGTGTCTCTGCAACCCGATCTCGGCGGCGCCGCGATGTTCGTGCCGATGTTGGCAGGAGTCTTGTTGATCGCGGGAATTCAGTGGCGTCTCTTGGTGACCGCCTTTGTGCTCGTTTTGGCGCTCGGAGCCGGCGTCTGGAATTTCGCTATGTTCGATTACCAAAAAGAGAGGATCAAGACATTCGTGTCGCCGGATCGCGATCCACTCGGGGCCGGATATCAGCTGAGACAGAGCAAGATAGCCGTCGGTTCCGGTCGTTTCTTGGGTCGAGGCTACAAACAGGGGACCCAGAGCCAGCTTCGATTTCTCCCCGCCCGCCATACCGATTTCATTCTTGCAGTGCTGGCGGAGGAGTGGGGATTCCTTGGAGTCGTGACGGTCTTGGTGCTGTACTTCGTCTACATCCTAAACGGCGCCCAGGTGGCCATGCGGGCTCGAGATCGAAGGGGAGTATTGCTCGCGGTGGGGCTCTTGTCCGGATTCTCCTTTCATGTTCTCTACAATACGGCGATGGTGGTCGGGCTCTTGCCGATTACCGGCATTCCTCTACCCTTCCTGTCTTATGGCGGTTCGTTCATCTTGACGAATTTCGCGGTTACGGGCCTTATCCTGGGAGTAGACTTTAGACGGCACGTGAACGCGTAACCGACCTGGGGAGATCTACCTGTCTAACAAAATCCTCGTTCAAGACGACCTTCATCAGACTCGATTGGCGCTGATTGAGGATGATCGACTCGTCGAACTTCGGATCGAACTCAAGAGGCATCGCAGCCTGGTCGGAAGCATCTATCGCGGCAGGGTGGCACGCGTGGTGCCGGGTCTGGAAGCGGCGTTCGTAGACCTCGGTCTCGACCGAGATGCGTACTTGCCTGTAGGAGATCTTCGACCCAGAACCAGGGGCCCGGATC
>JAZFTL010000368.1:0-3234 GCA_036446675.1 Thermoanaerobaculia bacterium | reverse complement strand
TTGTAGGTTACGGTGCGGCGGCCAAGGGTAATACTCTGTTGAACTATTGTGGAATCGGCACCGATTTTATCGACTACACGGTTGATCGAAGCCCTCACAAACAGGGAAAGTATCTCCCCGGCACCCGCATTCCAGTTTACCCTCCTGAGAAACTAGCAGCGACCCAACCCGACTACGTTCTCATTTTGCCTTGGAATCTGAAAGACGAAATCATCGAACAACAGAGTTCGGTGCGATCATGGGGCGGTCAATTTATCGTGCCGATACCTGAGGTGGGCATCTTCGGTTAGCGATGCAACATAGAACTACGGTCTATTCCGCAGGAGTCCTCTCAATCGTATCGCCTTCTTTAGCAAGCAGAACTTCAACTGAGCACCAGCGCGACATCGAATCAGCCATCCTCTGTAACTCGTAGGTGGTGTGTTGCGGGTGATGATGAATCGGTACGAGACAACCCACTTCCGCCTCCGCCGCGATTCTCGCCACACCGCGAGCCCATGAATGCCCGTGCGCTGTGGCATCGGCCTCGTCCGGCAACCAGACTTCGTGCAGTAAGAGGTCGACACCGCGAACGAAGTCTACGGTTGCGGGATCGACTACTGTATCTGTGATGTAAGCAAGCGCGTCGCCGAATCGCATGCCAACCGATCCACCGGGGTGTACCTGCCGCCTAAAGTCGACCTCGATCGATCCAATCATCAGGGACTGCTGCGAGTACTCGAGCACCTTCAACGGGACTGGAAAATCATCGAGGGTTCGAGGGAAATACGGTGGGCGGAGGAAGGCATTCAAAGTATCCATTGCCGGGGCGTCCACCAACGGAGGTCCTGGAGCGTGTAGGCGAAGGCTCGCTTTGGCGCAAACAGCAGGAAGGTAGGACAGACCGACGATATGGTCGAGGTGGTAGTGACTCAATATCACGTCGATAGAATCGACGCCCGCCAATTTCGCGGCCTGCTCCTCGGCTATCAGGCGACCCACGCCTGAGCCTGCGTCCAGCAAGATGACGCGGTTCTCCATAGCAAGTAGAAAACTCATGGTTTGGCGCCCATGACTGGGAAAGTAGCCGTTTGTGCCTAGAGGGGTAATCTTCATATCGGGAAAATACCGTGCATTCCGCTCGTTTGCGGCCGCGCCGTCGCCGGCCCGTTGCCGGAGTCACGTATACTGGTTTCTCGCGTCACAAGTGCCGCCGAGGGCCTGTCGACTACTGAGCTCACTGGGTAACTGTATACGACTGGCGCACCTTACGATGAACCAGCTAGCAGCAGTCTCGATCGATTCCAGTGTCGAGACACGGAAGATCCGGATCAGGTGATCGTACAGAATGTTTCGCGGTACTTCTAGCTCGAACCGGTTGGTGTGGGCACTTGCTCTGCTCAGTGCAGCCGCTTTCAGCATCTTGGCCGCACTGCGGCCTCCCCCCTCACAGCCATGGGGGGACGAAGGCACCTATCTCGCCATGGCAGCGAGCCTGGCTCGGGATCACGATCTACTCTTTCAGGAAGCGGATCTCGAGTGGGCCACTTCGCGCCAAGCGGACACGACAGTCGCTCTGATTCTACAGAGGTCCGAGCGCGGAATTTCGTATTCCAAACCCGCTCTCTACGCTCTTCTAGCGGCTCCTTTCTATGCTCTGTTTGGCCAGTCGGGACTTCTCGTGCTGAACGGCCTGGTTTTATCATTCGCACTTGCCATGGCCTGGCGATTCTTGCGGGTCCGAATGACCGCGAGCCAGTGTGGGCTTCTGCTGGTCACTTTTCTCTGTACTGGAGCTCTCCTGCCTTATGTCGGGTGGAAAATCAGTGAGATCCTACAAGCCTCCCTCGCACTGGGAGGCTTGGCACTATCACTCAGGGGCCTACGAGAACCGGAGGCCGACGACACAGACGATCGACATTCGCGAAGAGACGAAACCACCGGACCAGCACTCGGTTCAGGCATTCTTGGATTCTTGGTAACAATGCGGTTGACCAACGTCGTCGTCGCCGTGATTCCTATGGTTGCGGCTCTAGCGCACAAGAGATACCGGCGAGCGATCATTTGCGCCGGCTTCATTCTGGTCGGTTTCTCCCTGTCGACCGGTGTCGAGTATCTCTTGACAGGGATTACAAACCCGTACAAGGCGACGCGGGCCAGCTTCAATCAGGTGACTGGGTACCCATTAGGGTCCGACATATCATCGGCGGAGAGTCGATTTGAAACCAACCGGGCGACTTCCAGTTTGAGCTGGACACCCAGCTCGAATATTCGCTCTAGCGCCTACTCGACAGTTTTCTTTTTCGTTGGACGCCACACCGGGATCCTGTGGTATTTCCCGGCAAGCTTGGTCCTCGGCCTAGCATTTCTTAGACAACCCGATCGAGTGGGATTCATTCTCTTGAGCGGAAGTGGGCTACTGGTACTCACTTACCTGCTCTGGCTTCCCGACAACTACTTTGGCGGGTCGACCTTCGTCGGCAATAGGTACTATCTAGTGCCCTATATGGCTCTTCTTCTCGCCCCGTTGACTCTTCCATCCAAGAAAATCCTGCTCTTGACCTGGTGTGTCGCAGTCGCCGTCTTCGCATCGGCAGTCTACTCGGTTGCCGCGACTCGGCACCTCGAGAGTGGCAGTCAAAGTCACACTCGGGCCGGTCTCTTCAGGTTGCTTCCGTATGAGTCGACGGCACGGCGGATCGACGGTCAACAAGACCGAAGGTGGCTCGGAGATCGGATCCGAGCCGTCGACCCTTTCGCCAGCCTACGCCCATGGGGATTCGTATTGAACTCCTCGAATCCGCCTGCGGAGATACTTTTCGCTTCTAGAGATGAGGGCAAGACACTTCGATTTCTAGTACTTGCGGAAGCCGGAGCCACAACTCTGCAAATCAGCGACTGGAAAAACACCTCCATCTTCACTCTGTCTAAAGACGAAGAAGATGCGAAGACGATCGTCTCTTTCGAAGTCTCCCAACCCTGGCGGCGACATCCCTTCTCGGTGAACGGCCAGGTCGAGCCGACAGTCAAGTCGGTTCGCTCATTGCGCTTCAAGCTTGACGCCCAGTCGATCAAGCCGGTGCAAGCCTGGATTCAGTACCTCGGCGATCCTGATCGCCTGGAGGAGCAGAACTACTCGAATCAGGCCCTGCGTATCGAATTGCCGGTCTCGGCGATCGCCGGCTCGCATTCCAGACTGCCAATAAGTATCCTCAACAATGGCAACTTCACCTGGAAAAACTCGCCGATTATGCC
>JAZFTL010000367.1:0-4912 GCA_036446675.1 Thermoanaerobaculia bacterium | reverse complement strand
TCCCCTCATACGAGCATTTCGAGCACTGGGTGTGCGCCGGGCGCGGCTATTGTTCCGCCATGCTCTTCCTGTGGCAGCCAACCCACTGATCACCTTGCTAGGTCTCTCGATCGGAACGCTGTTGAGCGTTTCGCTCTTGATTGAAGTTGTTGTCGGGTGGCCCGGCTTGGGACCACTTCTGTTGGAGGCTATCTTGGCGCGCGATATCGACCTCGTTTTAGGTTCTATCTTGGTCTCAACTGTGCTGTTGGTGATTGGCAATTTCACTGCCGATATTTTTCAGATCATAGCGGACCCGAGATTGCGCGGAAACCAATAGATGATAGGTCGCAGCAGAGTCTCAGTAGCTGTCGGAGTTTGGGGGGTAATCCACGGTCTGGTACTCCTCGGCGGACTGCTTGCACCCTACGGCTTTGCGACGCAACATCGCGACTTCCCGTTTGCACCACCCAGTAGGATTCACTTCGTCGATTCGCAAGGAGGCTGGCATCCTCGCCCATGGGTCTACCGCTTAGTTCCCGATAAAAATGCGGGGTTTGGATACCGCGAGGATCAGAGCGAGAAATTCCCGATCCGTTTCCTCGTTCGAGGAGACCCTTACAAGATCCTGGGTTGGTCGAGCTTCGAAACCCACTTGGTTGGGGTGGATCGGCCGGCCAAGCTGTTTTTGGCTGGAACCGATTCCCTAGGTAGAGACGTGTTCTCTCGAATTCTGATAGGAGGCCAGCTGTCAGTGATGGCGGGTCTACTGGCGACTGTTGTGGCTCTGGGAATCGGCCTAGCCGTCGGCATGGTGGCAGGATTCTACGGGGGTTGGCGGGATGCGGCGTTGATGCGAGGAGCTGAGCTGTTTCTGGCGCTTCCCTGGCTATATCTTCTACTTGGACTCAGAGCCTTCATGCCTTTGAGAGTGTCGACGATTCAGTCCTTTTTCCTGGTTGTCTTGGTCATCGGAATCGTCGGTTGGGCGCGCCCTGCTCAGTTGGTTCGCAATCTCGTGGCCACTCTGCGGGAGCGAGAGTTCTTCGTAGCAGCTCGAAGTACGGGCAGCGCTAACGCCCGGTTGATTCGAAGTCATGTACTGCCTCATGTCACCTCACCAATTCTTACTCAGGGAGCGTTGCTAGTGCCTCGATACATCATGGCGGAGGTGACTCTGTCGTTCTTCGGTCTAGGGGTGGGGGAGCCGTTCCCCAGTTGGGGCAATATGCTGGCCGATCTCCAGAACTACCATGTGCTGGTGTCCTACTGGTGGATGCTGCTGCCGGGAATACCTTTAGTCATCGTATCTCTGGGGTATTACGGCTTCGCAAGTTGGATTAGGGTAGGTGGTAAACTCCCGACTTAATGAACATCAGGTTCGAGTTTTGGCATTGGTTGCAGATCTTGCCCGGACTAGCTTGCGGGGCGAAGTTATTTTTGCGCGCCGCGCTGGCTCTGGCGATGCTGATCGCTGGCCTGACTGCGCCTCTCGTGGCGGAAGAGATGCTGGTCTCGACGGCGCCCGTCGGCCGGCCTGGGGGTAGGCTGGTCGTAGCTCTGCGCGCCGAGCCGAAGACTCTGAATCCATTGTTTGCCGCGGATGCTCCCTCCTTGGCGGTCATTCGCCGCACTGTAGGAGATCTGGTACATATCAATCGGTGGTCCCAGCGGACGGAAGCTGCGGTTGCGAAGTCTTGGACGGTGTCGCCGGATGGGCGCACGGTTCGTCTCGAGTTGAGACAGGGGCTCCGATTTTCCGACGGTCATCTAGTGGATGCGGCTGATGTTCTTTTCTCTTATCAACTGTTCTTAGATGAGGAACTTGGATCGCCGTACCGGGCACTCTTGATGGTGAACGGGAAGCCGCTTGAGGTCCAAGAAATCGATCATTCAACCATAGAATTTCACTTCTCTCAGCCACAAGCAGCCGGGCTTCGGGTTTTTGACAGCTTTGCGATTCTACCTGAGCACTTACTTCGACCGCTCTATGAGGCGGGCAAGGTCTCCGAGGCCTGGAATCTGACAACACCTCCAGCCGAAATGGCAGGGCTTGGACCGTATCGTTTGAAAGAGTATCGCTCAGGTGAGCGAGTGGTGTTGGAACGTAATCCATATTATTGGAAGATGGACGTAGCGGGTACCCGATTGCCTTATATCAACGAACTTATCTTTATCTTCGTACCTACCGAGGACAGCCAGGTCATCCGATTCCAAAGTGGCGAGACCGATCTCATCGATAGAATAGGAGCTCGTAACTTCAAAATTCTGGCTGCTACCTCCGAGTCAGGGACTTACCGAATGGCGGACCTCGGGCCGGGGCTTGCCTATGAGTTCTTGTTCTTTAACCACAACGACCTGTCCTCCAAGAACTTGCCGGCAATTCAACAGAAGCAATCCTGGATGAACCGTCTGGAGTTTCGGCAAGCGATCTCGGTCGCGATAGACCGGAAAGCAATCGTACGACTGGTTTACGACTCCCTCGCCTCGCCTCTTGCGACCCACGTGTCTGCTGGGCACAAGTATTGGCGCAACGCTCAGCTCAAGCCTACCGAACATGATCCTCAGGAGGCTCGCCGTCTGCTGGGATCGATTGGTTTCTCGTGGGACGAGCAGGGGACGCTCCTGGACGCCGAGAGGGAGCCCATTGAGTTCTCGATCATTACAAATTCCAGCAACCCGCAGCGGATCGACACGGCGACGTTGATTCAGGAAGATCTGCGCCAGATCGGAATACGGATTCAAGTAGTACCACTGGAGTTCAGATCTCTCCTAGGACGGGTATTGCATTCGCAGAATTATGAGGCCTGTCTGCTGGGTCTACGGAGCGGAGACGCCGACCCGAATCCCGATCTCAATGTGTGGCTCTCTGACGGGCCGAATCATCTTTGGAACCTCGGCCAGGAGCGTGCCTTCGGATGGGAAGTCGAATTGGATCGTTTGCTCAAAGGACAGGTGGGAGAGATGGATGCGAGCGAGCGCAAGCGTATGTACGATCGGGTGCAAGAGCTTTTGGCGGAGAATCTCCCAGTAATATTTCTTGTCAGTCCCCGGGTCTTGGTAGGTGCCAAGTCGGGAATCGAGAACTTTAGACCGGCCGTTCTTGATCACTCTACCCTCTGGAATGTAGAGGAATTGTATTGGCGAGAGGAAGACGGGTAGTGATGGTGCGAGCTTCGGCTGCTGGGAGGCCTGTCCTCGGTTCCGGCGTTCTCGAGTCCTCGCTGAGCGATGAAAGGCTCATCGCGCGGTGCTTGCGTGGCGATGAGACGGCCTGGGCCGATCTCGTCGACCGATACAAGAACTATATCTATTCCATCATCGTCCGATCGGGGATCGATTCAGGATCCGCTGCCGATATTTTTCAGTACATCTGGTTGGATGTCTGCAAAGATCTACCTCAACTGCGAAAACGCCAAGCATTCAAGCCGTGGCTCAAGTCGATGACGCTGCATCGGTGTTACCGCTGGAAGGATCGCCAAGCGCGAGAAAAGATCGGTCAGGCGGAACTTTACTCTGAGGCTGCAGTGTCAGAAATCGTGGAGGAACCCCCTTGGGTAGGTGAGGTCGAGCGGCACCAGCTGGTGAGGGATGGGCTGCGCCGCCTTGTTTCCAGATGCCGCGAGCTGATCAGACAGCTTTTCTTTGTGCAACCGACAAAACCCTACCAAGAACTGGCTAAGCAGCTGGGCGTGGCCACTGGCTCCATCGGATTTATTCGAGGCCGATGTCTCAAGCGCTTGCGAACGATTCTCAGGCGTCTTGGGAACTAATGCCCCAGCAACCCGACCTCGAACTCAGTCAACAATGGATTGAAGAGCTCTCAGAGCTCCAGGGCGATGAGGCTCTCGAGAGTTTTTTCGGGCGCCATCCTCATCTGATAGATGCAGCAGTCATTGAGGATCTCTGCGATCGAGTTCCTACGGTTATTCGCATGGACATGGAGAGAGCTGCAGCCCTGTCTAGCGCAGCCCGTTGGCTAGCGGAAAAAATCGGTGACGAGTACCTAATTGGTCGTAGTGAGAGGGCCTGTGCGAATTTGAGCCACTCTCGAGGAAATTTCAAGAGGGCTCAAGAGTTTTACGAGTCAGCCCTGTCGAAATTTGAGCATCTCTCGATGGACCGCGAGGCTGCAATTACCAAGACCAGTGGCCTTGTAAACCTGGCCTACCTAGGGGATTACGATCGCGTTTTCGAGTGGGAAAAATCTAGCAGAAAATATTTCACCGACTTAGATGATCGAGTCCGCATTGCCATTCTGGATAACTATGTTTATGGTATCTTTTTTCGTCAATATCACTTGGAAGAGTCGGAATCACGTTTTACTTCTTCCTACGACGAATTCCTCTATCAAAACAACTC
Source organism: Thermoanaerobaculia bacterium (assembly GCA_036446675.1). GTDB lineage: Bacteria > Acidobacteriota > Thermoanaerobaculia > Multivoradales > JAHEKO01 > JAZFTL01. The sequence continues at coordinate 571 of JAZFTL010000367.1, read as the reverse complement.
GCAGATGGCAGCGATAGCTCTACGCAACATCGCTGCCTGTCAAATCAACCTGCATCGCTTCGATCGCGCCTTGACCACTTATAAGAAATCTCGAGAGTACTGTGTAGAGCACGGTCTCACTCGATTAATTGGCGAGGTGGACTACAACATTGCTTACCTTCACTACTTGAAGGGCGAGTATACCCAAGCTATCCAGCTGTATCAGGTCACAAGACAACACTGTGACGAAGAGGGCGATGACTACCATAGAGCGTTATGCGATCTGGATCAGTCCGAGGTGTGCGTCGAATTGAATTTGGTCGAAGAAGCACGACTGTTATCTAAGACGGCCTACGAAAGTTTCGAGAAATTGGGTATGCCATACGAGACCGCGAAATCGCTGACAAACCTGGCGATTGCCCTGAGCCGTCAGAACAATATCGAGCTCTCTCTTGAACACTTCGCGCGTGCGCGTCAGATGTTCAAGAGAGAGAACAACGACGTCTGGACCGCGATGATCGATTTCTATGTTGGATCGGTGCTCTTCCGTGAGGGGCGATTCTTTGAATCACTGGCTGTAGTGACGGATGCC
>JAZFTL010000366.1:0-13576 GCA_036446675.1 Thermoanaerobaculia bacterium | reverse complement strand
TAAGCCGCAGACTCTACGGCAACATCCCAGCCAGGAAACACGAGCACCGCCGGATGACATTTCAACGCCCTAGCCAACACTTTCGCTCTTTCGACACCGAGGCGCACACGGTCATTTTCAATCGCAGAAATGGTTGACTGCGGAATTCCGCAGGCTCGAGCCAAGTCGTTCTGACTGAGCTCCTGCAACTCCCTCAGGATTCTAACGGACTCTCCATTCGATACCTCGATATGCTTTTTCGCGGGCTTAAAGTCATTCATTGTTAGGACCTCCGATAGTCGTGAGCCGAAAAATCAATGACCATCACGAACATCTGCTTCTTTTCAATCCGGTAGATGACTCGATACTGACCGCCGAGTCTCGAGGATCGATGGCCCTTCCAGTCGCCACGGAGCGCCTCGTCGTTGAATCCACGAATGAGCCGTAGACTACTAGGACCCGAGAATTCGATGATGTCTTTTCACTTCAGACCACGAGCAGCTGTCAGGCGTAGCAGCTCGCTGCATCTTTACTCTTGAACCTTCTCAAGAGCGGCCAGCGCCTGCAGGCGCGCGGCTTCGAATTCGTCTCCGGGGTTCCAGGTGGGCATCTCTGTTTCCTCGGCGATGCGCAGGCCAGCGAGGAAGGCGAGTTGGGCGTCTTGGATCATGCCTTCGAAGTTCCAGCTGTCCCTTAGCTCGTCGCTGGGCTGGTGGTAGTCGGTCGCCTCGTATTTCTCCTTCTGTTCTTTTCCCCAGCCGTCAGGCCGGCCGATGAAACGGGTGCCGTGGTTGAGGTAGATGGCCGGCACCCCGATTTTGGCGAAGTTGAACTGGTCGGAGCGGTAGAAGCTACCGCGATCGGGGAACTGGTCGCCGAAGACGGTTCGCTCTTGCTCGGCAGCCAGTTCTTGAACGACTGTATCGAGACTCGACTTGCCCAGACCGATGAAGGTGAGATCGGTGGTTAGGCCCCAAATGTTGGCGCTGTCCAGGTTGATGTTGGCGGCAATCTTTCCCGGCGCGAAAGTGGGGTGCAGCGAGTAATACTTCGATCCCAGCAAACCCTGCTCCTCGGCGGCGACAAAGAGGAAGAGCAGCGAGCGCTTCGGAGGAGAGGGTAGCGCTGCAGCAGCTTTTGCGGCGGCTAGGATCTGGGCGACACCCGAAGCGTTGTCGCGGGCACCGTTGTAGACGGTGTCGCCGGAGTCGTTCGGTTCGCCGATGCCAAGATGGTCGTGGTGCGCAGTGAAGATGACGACCTCCTCGCTGAGCACCGGATCGCTACCCCGCAACAGACCGGCGACATTGGCGGTCTGTACCCGGCTGAGATCGTTCTTCAGACTGAGGGAGGTTGTGAGGCCGAGGTCGACCGGCTTGAAGTCTTGGCTGCGAGCGGATTCGAGAAGACTGTCGTAGTCCATACCGGCTAGATCGACCAGCTCGCGGGCGGCGGCCTCTGTTACCCAAGCATTGATCTGGCAGCGCGGCTCATTCTCGGCCGGAAGCTCGAACTGCTCACCGGTCCAGGAAGTCTGCACTACTTGAAACGGATAGCCGGCTGAAGGGGTGGTGTGAATGATGATGGCGCCTAGGGCACCCTGTCGCGCCGCGATCTCGTACTTGTAGGTCCAGCGTCCATAGTAGAGCCGCCGGTCTCCCTGAAAGAGGTCGGGATCCCAGTCCGGGTCGTTGTTGAGCATCAACAGGACTTTGCCTTCGAGGTCGGCGCCCTTGTAGTCGTCCCACTGGTATTCGGGCGCATCGATGCCGTAGCCCACGAAGACGACTGCCGACTCCGGGATTACCGCTGACTCCGCCTGCACTCCGCTGGCGGCGATGAAGTCATCCCAGAACTCGAGCTCCTTGACTCCCCTGGATCCCGAGAACTTCATCGTGTCCGGAACATGAGAAGTGATTCCCACGATATCGAAAGGCTGCGACCACTGACCGTCGTGGCCACCCGGCTCCAACCCCAGATCTCGCATCGAACCGGCTAGGAACTCTTGAGTGACTGCGTCCGCTTCGGAAGCCGGGCCCCGACCTTCGAGCTCGTCGCTGGCCAAGTAGCTCACGACGGAACGGAGTCCTGCTTCATCGATGGTTGCCGCTGCCTTGAGGGCTGCCGCAGAAGAGCGTGGACTCGAGGCCCCCCCAGTGTCAGGCATCGTACTTGGTTGATTACCTTGGCAGGCGTACATCGCGACCGTTGCGCAGATGAGGAGAGAGGGCAAGAGGGCAGGTGAGTTTCTGAGTGGATTCATGGCGACTCCTTCGATTACAGTTTGTAGGATGGGGGTTGACGGGACGCAAGATGCTAGATTGGTAGATAGCTCACTGACCGAGGCTATCATTGGTTGGCCAACCTCGGCCTTCGCTGAATCCGAGTATTTGTTGTGGCTGGTTTCGACGGTGTTCGATGAACTCTGATCAAATGCTTGCAACCGACTTCGGGGCACGATATTTTGATGTCTCCCGCCGGTCGAGACAGGGTATCTGCGACAATGCGTGATCCACGAATTGATCAACTGACCAGAAACCGCAGAGCGCGACTGCTGTGATCGTTCACACCGTGCTGCGCGACTGCGTCTACCTCAATTGGGCGCTCCCTGCGAGCTTGCTGCCACCGGCGCCGGCGCCGCTACAATACGAAGTGCACACGGTAGACAATCTCGAGTACGTTTTTGTTTCCGCCCTGCTCTTTTATAATGACCGACTCCGCTTGGCATCTGCTCCGGCGATTCGGTTCTCCTATCCACAGTTCAACCTGCGACTCTACGTCACGGACGATCAGGGACTTCCAGCGGTTTATTTTGTGTCGCTGATGGTGCCGAGGTGGGTGGTGCCCGGGGCGCGGTGGTTGATGGGGCAGCCTGTTATTGGGGCTTCGTTCGACTACGCCCAACCTTCGCGTTCGATTGAAGCGGAATCTTGGCGCTGGTCGGTACGGCGCGGGGCACGGCTGTCGATCGTCGGATCACCGGGAACGTTCGAGCCGGCACCGGGTCCACTACTCGGTTCACTGGAGTCGAAAGTAGAATATTTCAGCCAGCGGGACCGCGGTTATTCGATGGTTCGGTCCCCAGGCAGGTCAGGAGCCAAATCGAGGCTTGTGCTGATTGAGGCCCGGCATCGAATCTCCGCGGTGTGGCCGCTCCGCGTTGAAGTAGAGCGGGTCGATCTGCTGACTAAGATTTTGGCACTTGGAGAGGGGGAGGCGTGGCCCAAGCTTCACTCAGCCTGGGTCTGTCCGGAGATTCCCTTCAGTTTCGAGCTCAATTCGGAGCCGGGCAAGAGCAAGCTTGCGCCAGCTCGCACCTCCGTTGCGGCCGATCCGGCGATGAGCGCTGAGGCGCCGGTCTGGAGCGACCCGTCGATCGCAGCATGACGATCCCACCCGACGATCGGATAAATTCGCGCGCCTGATGCCAAGGTTACCCACCGTACCCAACTTGTGCTACCCGGCCCGGCGTGGTGAACTTGGCGGGTTTCATAGCCTGGAGTAAATTTCGATGGGAGGATCGACGCAATGACCGAGGCCGCCGCTAAGATGCCGCTGATTACCAACGACGCTGTGGTGCTAGGGATTCTCCTCGCCATTCTCGCCTTCGTCTTTTGGGGAGACAGCACAGAACGGCCCGGGTTCAAGCGCTTTTACTCCATCGTGCCGGCGCTCCTGATGTGCTATTTCCTGCCCTCGGTTTTCTCTACTCTTGGTATCATTTCCGGCGATCACTCGAATCTCTACTTCGTGGCGTCCCGCTACCTGCTCCCCACCAGCCTCGTGCTCTTGATCCTGAGTATGGATCTGCAGGCTATTCTGCGTCTGGGACCGAAGGCGGTGATTCTCTTCCTGACCGGCACGGTGGGCATCGTGTTGGGCGGGCCGGCAGCGATTTTCATCACTTCGTGGATCCAGCCGGAAATCGTCGGCGGCGCTGGCCCTGAAGCCGTATGGAGAGGCATGACGACCCTCGCCGGCTCTTGGATCGGTGGCGGAGCCAATCAGGCGGCCATGAAGGATATTTTTGACGTCGGGGACGACATCTTTTCCGCCATGATCGCTGTCGACATCGTAGTGGCCAATATCTGGATGGCCTTTCTACTATTCAGTGCTGGCCGCGCCAAAGCCATCGATCAGTGGACGGGAGCAGACACCTCAGCTATCGAGGCGCTGCGCCGGAGAATCGAGGACTACCAAGCGCAGGTTCGCCGGATTCCCACTCTAACGGACACCATGATTCTGCTCGCAGTGGGCTTCGGAGTCACTGCCATCGGACATGCCGGAGCGGACCTCATCGCTCCCGCCATGACGAAGCTGGCCGATCGATACACCTTTATCGAGTATATGAGCTTGGAGAGCAAATTCTTCTGGTTGGTAGTCATTTCCACCGGTGGTGGCTTGCTCCTCTCTTTCACCCGGGCCCGCCAGTTGGAGGGTGTAGGAGCCTCCCGCGTCGGCTCAGCGCTTCTCTACATCCTCATCGCCACCATCGGTATGAAAATGAATATCCTCGCCATCCTCGAAAGGCCAGGCCTGTTCCTGGTCGGCTTCATCTGGATGGCCATCCACGCCGGCCTCATGCTGTCGGTAGCCTACTTCATCAAGGCGCCGCTATTCTTCATGGCAGTTGGAAGCCAGGCCAACGTCGGCGGCGCCGCGTCGGCTCCCGTGGTGGCCTCCGCCTTCCACCCGGCCCTTGCCCCGGTGGGCGTCCTGCTGGCCGTCTTCGGCTATTTCCTGGGCACCTACGCGGCCTGGTTCTGCGGTCTGCTCATGCGCGCCGCAGCGGGCGGTTGAGGTCAATGGCATTTGCTAGAACTCCCAGCATAAGATCCCACCGCCCTAATCCCTAGCCGCTCCTTAAGCAAATGCCATTGCTCGGTCGTTGCCGCCTATCACCGTGAGAGCTTGGTCCCGGTGTCGATCTTAATGGCCCTGATCGGCTACGGTTTGGGCAACTATTTGGCCATCGTGACGGCTCATCTTTGCCGATGGGTAGGTACATAGCGCTGTGCTAGCATCACCTCTGTGAACGATCTCGATCCGAAGCACAGAATTCCTCAGAAGATAGCGATCATTCCCGGCGACGGTATCGGCAAAGACGTAACTGCCGAGGCCGTGAAAGTGCTGCAGGTAGCCGTAGAGACCTGGAGTCTACCGCTCGAGCTGGTCGACTTTCCGTGGAGCGCCGATCACTATCTAGAGACCGGGGAGACCCTGCCCGAGGGTGCGCTCGAGATGTTGCGCGATGAGTATTCGGCGGTGTTCATCGGCGCCTTTGGCGATTCCCGCGTCCCCGATATGAAGCATGCCGCGGATGTCTTGTTGGGCATTCGATTTGGTCTCGATCTCTATATTAACTTTCGGCCCATCAAAGCCTACGTCGACAGTCTGGTACCCCTGTCAGGCAAGTCGGCCGGCGACATCGACATGGTGATATTTCGCGAGAACACTGAAGGGGCTTACGTTGGCATCGGCGGCAACTTCAAGAAGGGATCGGCCGACGAAGTCGCGGTGCAAGAGGAGATCCACACCCGCAAGGGAGTGGAAAGGATTATTCGCGCCGCGTTCGAGTATGCTCTCGCGAACGATAAAGGCCGTGTGGTGATGGCCGACAAGTCGAATGTGATGCGGTTCGGCCACGACCTGTGGCAGCGCTGTTTCAGAGAGGTGGCAGCCGACTTCCCATCAATCGAGCCAGGCCATCTCTTCGTTGACGCTCTGGTCATGCAGATGATCCGTCGGCCTGAAATGTTCGAAGTAATCGTTACCAACAATATGTTCGGAGACATCATCACGGACCTCGGAGCTGCTCTCCAAGGCGGCCTGGGCATGGCAGCTTCGGCGAACCTCTATCCGGGAAGGACGTCTATGTTTGAGCCGGTGCATGGATCTGCGCCCAAGTACGCGGGAACCGGTCGAGCCAACCCGATCGGAGCGATATTGTCCAGCGGCTTGATGCTCGAACATTTGGGACACACGGCTGCCGCAGCCGCTCTCGAGGATGTAGTGATCGAAACTCTGCAAGAAGGAATAGCGACTCCCGACATCGGTGGGAGTCAATCGACCTCCCAGCTCGGAGACCACATTGCCGCGTCTTTTCAGAGAAGAGCGTCTGGGGAAGGAGAGTAGACAGTTGAGAAAATGAGCCCGTGGCGTGACGCTCCCGGTGCATCATCTATTCATAACGGATCACGACCCTGAAGGCTGCGATAGTTTAATGTCAATCTCTGAATCGGAGTTAGTCTACGATTGGAACCGCTGTAAGGGAGCTGAGCCGAAGCCGGCTCGGGGAACAGTTGAACTCAACGACGAGACCCTCCGGGATGGCCTGCAGTCACCTTCGGTGCGCTCGCCGTCGATCGAAGAGAAGCTGGAGATACTCCACTTCATGGCTGAGTTGGGTATTCACTCGGCCAATATCGGCCTTCCCGGAGCAGGTCCTCACGTGGTGCAAGACGTACGTCGTCTGGCTCGTGAGATAGGCGACTGCGGGCTCTCCCTAGCGCCCAATTGCGCGGCGCGCACCCTGCGTCAGGACATCGATCCGATTGTAGACATTGTTCAGGAGACAGGCGTCGAGATTGAGGTAGCCTGTTTCCTCGGCTCGAGTCCGATTCGGCAATATACCGAGGGCTGGGATCTCGACCGTCTGGTTCGATTGACCGAAGAGGCGGTGAGCTTCGCGGTAGGTCGAGGTCTTCCGGTCATGTATGTGACGGAAGACACCACCCGGGCTGCGCCGGACGATATCGATCGGCTCTATACGACCGCAGTGGAGGCCGGAGCGCGCCGTGTTTGTGTGGCGGATACGGTGGGGCACGCGACACCGGAAGGGGTCCGAAATCTCGTCGCTTTCGTTCGCAAGGTCGTCGACAGAACGGGTGAGAATGTAAAAGTAGACTGGCATGGCCACAACGATCGGGGTCTATCGATCGTCAATTCCCTGGTAGCTGCTGAGGCCGGTGCCGACCGGTTGCACGGCACCGCCCTCGGAATTGGGGAGCGCGTCGGCAATACCCCTATCGACCTGCTGATGGTGAATCTACGGCTTCTGGGGTGGAGCGACACTGGATTGGAGCGACTCCCTGACTACTGTCGGCGAGTGTCGGAATGCACAGGAGTACCGATGCCGGACAACTACCCGGTGGTTGGTAAGGATGCTTTTCGCACCGGGACGGGGGTACACGCCGCCGCTATCATCAAGGCCCGTGAGAAGGGCGACGATTGGCTGGCAGATCGGATTTACTCCGGAGTACCGGCGAGTTTGGTCGGACGTCGACAGACCATAGAGATCGGGCCGATGTGCGGTCGGTCGAATGTCGTCTACTGGCTGGGCGAGCGCGGATACGCTCTGGATGAGAAATTGATCGAGTTGATCTTTGACCACGCCAAGAAAGCGTCTCGGGTTTTGGAGGAGGCCGACGTTCGAGCTCTCTGCAGCGCAGCAGGAGCGACACCACAGACGTCGTAGGTCGCGAACTTCTTACACCGTCTCGAGTAGCGCTGAGGTCTTGAGGGAGGAGCGCCAAGTGAAGCCATGCAGGACTACTGGCACCGTCTAGTAGACCGTCACCTCGAGTCTTTGGAGCTCGAGAGGGGGCTGGCTCCGTCTACGATTGAAGCATACAAGCGGGACCTGCTGCGTCTCGCGAACACCTTGCAAAAGGAGAGGATAGAGCTGGCAGCCGCGAGTCAACAGGACATTGCGGCCTATCTTCGCGGCTTGAGGCGTCAAGGCCTCTCGCCGAGGTCTGTTACCCGCAACCTAGTCGCGGTGCGAGGTTTCTATGCGCATCTCGTGGAGATGGGCGAGCGTCGAGACAACCCAGCGGTAAACCTCTCCCCACCCAAACTCTGGCAAAAGTTGCCCCGTGTGTTGCGCGAGGATGAGACCGAGGCCGTTCTGGCGGGCCCCGATCCGAGGAAGCCACTGGGTCTCAGGGACAAGGCCATGCTCGAGCTACTGTATGCGGCCGGCCTACGAGTCAGCGAGTTGGTAGGACTGACTCTTGCGCAGCTGCGCCTCGATCTGGGGTTTGTCGTCGTTATGGGAAAGGGCAACAAAGAGAGAGTCGTACCGGTTGGTGAGGTCGCCGAAACCTGGATCGATAGATATCTTTCCGATGTGAGGCCGATCATTGCAGTTGGGCGGCATGAGGTGGTCTTTGTGAATCGGCGCGGCGGACCGATGAGTCGGCAGGGATTTTGGAAGATCCTGCGCGACTACGGAGCACGGGCCGGAATCGAAGGTCTGTCACCACACATTCTGCGTCACAGTTTTGCCACTCACCTGCTCGAGCACGGAGCCGATCTGCGTGCGGTTCAAATGATGCTGGGGCACGCGGACATCTCGACGACCCAAATCTACACACATATTCACGCCCAGCGGCTGCGCAGCCTCTATGATAGGTTTCATCCGCGCTCCTAACCTCCAGATACTCGGCATGACAACTCTGCGATCTTCGCTAACCATATTCCTGACGCTCGGCCTCGGTGTGGTCGCGCCCGCCCGGTCGGAGTTGGTCATCATGCGAAGCGGCCATGTGATCAAGGTAGACGGTTTCGAAATAGTCAGTGACCACGTTCATCTTGATCTGCCGGGAGGTGGATTGATGTCAGTCTCGCTCTTGCAGATCGATCGAGTGATCGAGGATGAGATCGAGTCCGAGATCAAGATCGTCGGAGATCCTCGCCTGGAGGCTCTCCTCGAGGACTTCGATACGATTCCGGATACTCCGTATGGAGCAATGATCTACCAGGCAGGCCTGCGTCACGCCGTCAGTCCTCGTTTGGTGGCGGCAGTGGTCAAGGTGGAGTCCGGCTACCGGGCCGATGCGGTTTCTCCAAAGGGCGCCGCCGGACTTCTACAGCTGATGCCCGCGACCGGCAAGCGGTTCGGCTTGGCGATGGATGAACTCTTTGATCCGGGGTTGAATCTGGATGCGGGAGTGCGCTACTTGAAATGGTTAACGAAGCATTTTTCGGGAAACCTACCGCTGATACTTGCCGGGTACAACGCCGGTGAGGCGAGCGTCAAGCGCTTTGGCGGCGTGCCGCCCTATCGCGAAACGCGGCAGTATATTCAGCGAGTTTATGCGGAGTTGGGCTTAGGTGAATCATCTGAGTGACCGGAGCGATCCAAAGCTGCGAGTGGCGACCGATAGCGCATCGCCACAAGGGTCCGATCGTCTTCGGCTGGGTGTCCGGCGGTATGAGTCTCCACCGCAGCCAGCAAGCGGTTGCGAACCTCAGTAGGGTTGGTAGACCTACCTGCCAACGCTTCGCGAATCCTGTCGTATCCGAAGGGATCACCAAGAGAGTTGGTCGCTTCGATGAGGCCATCGGACAGCCAGACGACGATGTCTCCTGCCTCCAAGTCCATTTGGTAGCGGCCGTAGGTTTCGCCGAGAGCTCCTAGGGGACTGCCCGGAAGGACGATTTCTTGAACCTCCTCATTCCTCACGACATAGGTGGGAGGATGGCCGGCATTGGTCAGTTGCATCGAGCCGGTGCGAAAGTCTACGACTGCGATGGTGGCGGTCACGAAAAACCTCTGTTTACGTTCGGAGCGGACCATGTTGTGCAGTCTTCGGAGGATCTCTTCGGGGGGTTTTCCCTCTTCGACCAGTATGACGAGGGCGGCTTTGAGCATCGCCATGCGCAGCCCGGTGGGAAGTCCGTGACCCGAAACATCGGCGATGACGATGGCCAATCGATGCTCGTCGAGCCGGAGAATATCGAAGTAGTCACCGCCGATCGCGGCACTGGGCTCAAACAACGTTGCGAAGTCCACGCTGTCGCTCATCGGCAAGTCGTCAGGAAGTAGGCTCTCCTGAAGTTGCCGCGCGGTCTCCAATTCGTTTTCGAGAATCTCCTTCTGAGCGGCAGTAGCGATCAGCCGCTCCAAATTGCCACTCATCTGATTGAAAGAGAGTTGGAGTTCGCCGACTTGGTCATTGCGGCGGGTTCGAATGCGGCCGGAAAAATCGCCCTTCTTTACAGCTTCAGTGGCGCGGCTCAGTCGATTGACGGCGCGACTCAAGTTGAAGATCATGTAGAAGGCCATCACCAGAGCGCCTAGATAAATGGTGGAAAGCAGTCCGGTGAGGGCGATGAGCGAGGCCCATACCGCGGTGTCCACCTCTGCCGAGGTTGAAAACAGGTGTCGGTATACAGTTTGTAGCCTGCCGTTAAGGGAAGCGGCCAGATATTCCGCAACGAGCTTGCCGACGGAGAGTTCGTAGAATGGTCCTGAGACTTCCGCCCACCAGATGATTGGACGCTGCCAAAAATACCTTTGGTCCTCTGCAGCGCCGAAAAAAAGGGCCCGCTCAGAATAGGATCTCTCCGGTCGAAGCGGTTGCAGGGTGTATTGTTTTCCGCCGAGACTGAGATGTAACATGGCCTTTTGTCGGGGATCATCGGCTCGCAACAGACTGACCCAGAGCTCACTGCGAGCCGCCAGTTCCGCCTCGATTTCGCCGTTGAAGATCGCCAGTACTCCAGCACCTAGATCGGTAGCAGTTGCGGCGATCGTCGGAGCACCATTCGGCAGAGCCACAAACGAGTGGGCCCGCTCTCGGCTGCCCACACCATCCTTAGCAGCCTCCTGATCGCCTTCCTGCTCAGTGAGCCATCGTGGCCAAGCTCGAGGCAACCTCTCGTCGCCGCCGACGCGCCTGCCCTCTGAGTAGTAGGCGAAGGCGATGTTCTCGGTCGGCACGAATCGGTGGTTCGGATTACTGATGAATAGTTTCAACCGGTCCTCGGCGGCGGACTGGAGCTCCGCGTGGATAATGTCCACGGAGTCGCGAAAGAGGTGCCCCATGAAATAGCCTGATAGGAGATATCCATTGAGGCCCGCCAAGAGCAGTACCATTGGAATCGGCAGCACCCCGATAAGAAAGTACGAGAAGGCGAGTCGGCGCCCGACTCGCCACAGCAACGAGCGAAGCCCAGTCCAAAAGAACCATAGGACGAGCAGGAGACCCCAGCCTACCGCGAGGCACTTCAGCCCGAAGCCGATGATAGGAAGGTGCCCCCACAGGGCGATCCCGATCAACAGGAGTCCCGCGATCGACAAGATCGCGAGCAGAAGAATGAAGCGAAATTTGGAGGCGACACTCATTTCGGAGTTGGTGTTACAAGAGACTTCTATGTCCTACGGGAGACAGTCTGCAAAGTTCCAATACAGCCTCCTAAGAATTCGTCCGTTTAGAGGACGGATATTGCTAGTATTCAGATTCAGAGAGCGGAGCCGGTAGTCCGGTTCGACCGAATTTGACAGCCACCTCATGGGGGAATTCACGGTGTCGAGAGTACCTCGTTTTCGCGAACATCTAAAGACCGGATTCACGGCAGAGGCAGCGAGCGCTGCCAGCTACCGTGCCTACGCGGCGCGCGCCGCAGATAGCGGCAGGCCCAATTTAGCGCGGCGGTGGTTAGAAATAGCAGCTGAGAAAGATACGCTGGCGATCCTCCAACTCGAGGCGACGGAAACCTTGGGTAGTGCAGCGACCTGCCTTCGAAGCGCGATCGCCGAGGAAAATTATGAAAACGACGTACTGTACCCGAAGATGATTCGAGATCTCGAGGGAGAGCCCGCGAGGGTACTTCAAAAGGTGGTAGAAGCACAGCAGCAGCACCTCGAGCATCTCGAGCGACTTCAGGCGTCCCTGCAGTCGTCGGAAGGTGATGTTTAGAATCCTTCAGTCTGCCGACTTTCCTTGTGAGGCTTTCACTACTTGAGGTAGACTTTCAGTCTCTGATGGGGATGTTTTAGGGGAGCGATCAGGGTCGAATCGGAGACATATTGATGGTAGGCGAATCCTGGGTAACAACACAGTTCAAGACGCTCGAGGAGTGGTCTCAGCGCAACTCGTTTTGGCCCCTCCCCTTCGGAACCGCCTGCTGTGCAATCGAATTCATGAGTACCGTATCGAGCCACTATGACGTCGCACGCTTCGGCTATGAGGTGGTGCGTTTTTCTCCGCGCCAGAGTGATCTCCTGCTGGTAGCAGGCACCATCACCGACAAGATGGGTCCTGTTCTGAAACGAATTTACGATCAAATGCCGGACCCTAAATGGGTGGTGTCGATGGGAGCGTGCGCGTGTTCGGGGGGTTTTTATCGAGCCTACCACGTGATGCAGGGTATCGACGAGATCATCCCAGTGGATATTTACGTGCCCGGATGCCCGCCGACCCCAGAGGGGCTGATGTATGGGATGCTGCAGCTAAAAGAGCAGATCGAGCGCGAACGCCATGCCAAGAACAAGGGGATTCAGTCTCGTGCCGATGACGACAGCTCCAGCGCCGCTGCTTGATACCTTCCCGCCGGGCAGTGTAACTCCTCAAGAGGGCTTGGATCAGCCGACGTGGATTGTCCGTCGGGAAGTCCTGCAGGAAGTCGCCAAGGCCCTGCACGAAGACTCCGAGAGTAAGTTCGACCTGTTGCTCGACGTATGCGGGGTCGATTTTCCCGATCGCGAAGAGCGCTTCGAGGTCGTCTATCATCTCTACTCAATGACCCGCGGCGCGCGGTTGCGGTTGAAAGTGCCGCTGCACGAAGAAGATCCGGTTCTGCCGAGCCTCGTCGAAGTTTGGCAAGGGGCGAATTGGTTCGAACGGGAAGCCTATGATCTCTTCGGAATTCGATTCGAGGGGCATCCTAATCTTCGGCGACTTCTGACCCACGAGAGTTTTCAAGGCCATGCGTTGCGTAAGGACTACGACTCGACGCGCCGCTGGATCTTGACTGAAGATAAGGTCTACAGGCCCCAACCCAAAGCGGTGATTGAATCCGGTGAAGACGACATGTTCGAAAGAATGACGGTGAATCTCGGACCGTCACATCCCGCCATGCACGGGACACTCCGTGTCGTGGTTGTGCTGGACGGCGAGATCATTGTCGGCAGCGAGACCGAAATCGGCTATCTCCATCGCTGCTTCGAGAAGATGGCAGAGACACACACCTGGCAGCAGGTGATACCGTTCACGGACAGGTTGAATTATTGTTCGTCCTTCATTAACAACGTCGGGTACTGCCGCACGGTAGAGCAGATGTTGGGGGTCGAGGTACCGCCTCGGGCGGTGTGGGCCAGGACGATACTGTCAGAGTTTTCGCGCATCATGGATCACTGCGTCTGCAACGGCTCTACCCTGGTCGACTCGGGGGCACTCACCAATTTCTGGTACCTCTTTCAACCGCGTGAAGAGATCTATGGCCTTCTGGAGGCCTGTTCCGGAGCGAGATTGACGGTGTCGTACGGCCGAATCGGCGGGCTGGCGGCAGATCTACCGTCAGACTTTGAGGCACATTGCCGCCGACTGCTGGAGACCATTCCGCCCTTTATCGATGATGTCGAAGGTCTCATCACGAAAAACAGGATCTGGCTTGATCGCTCGGTGGGAGTGTCCGCGATCTCAGGGCAAGACGCACTCAACTGGGGTTGGACCGGGCCCTGTCTGCGCGCCTCCGGAGTAGAGTACGACGTGCGCAAAGCACATCCGTACGATCTCTACGATACCGTCGACTGGGAGGTGCCGGTGTTTACGGGTGGAGATGTCCACGACCGGTATAGGGTGCGCAT
>JAZFTL010000365.1:0-3669 GCA_036446675.1 Thermoanaerobaculia bacterium | reverse complement strand
TTGCCATCCTGATCTGGCACGAAATCGTTAACGATGAGGTGGCCGGACAGAATGTCTCGCTGACATTTTGTCCGCTGTGCAACTCCACCATCGCGTTCAACTCTGTTCTGGAAGATGGGTCGGTGCTCGACTTCGGCACTACTGGCAACCTGCGAAACTCAGACCTTGTGATGTACGATCGCCAAACGAAGTCGTGGTGGCAACAGTTCACGGGCGAGGCGATTGTCGGGCAGCTTACCGGTACCGTTCTTGAGATGCTCCCCTCCCAGATCATTTCCTGGGCAGACTTCAAGAAGAATTACCCAGATTCGTTGGTTCTGTCGCGCGAGACGGGCAATCCAAGGAACTATGGCAGCAATCCATACGGCGGATACGACAATGTCGGCGGCTCGCCTTTCTTTCCCGTGGGAAAGTATGGGGATGAGCTCCCCCCGGTCGAGCGCGTTGTCGCCCTGACGCTCGGCGACATCGACGTCGCATTCCCATTCAGTTTGCTTGCCGAAGTGGGTGTTGTAAACGAGGAGTATGCGAATCAGCCGGTGGTGATATTCTGGAAATCGGGCACCAACACGATCTTTGGAAGCACTATCAAGGATGTGGGGTCAAGCGGCGCTTTCTCACGGATTCTAGAGGGTCAAATCCTGACGTTCGAGGCTGGTGAAGGTGGGTTCGTGGACCTGGAGACTGGCTCCTTTTGGACTCTGACGGGGGAGGCCATCGAGGGGCCTCTGTCCGGCAGCCAGCTGGAGAGGCTGGTTTCAGGGGAGCACTTCTGGTTCTCCTGGTCCGTCTTTAAGCCAGACACCATCGTCTGGCGGCCCTAAAAGAGACTCTTATTGCTTCCGATATTAGGCCAGATCTGATCGTCTGGCGGCCATAATAGAGACTCTTATTGCTTCCGCTATTAAGCCAGATCTGATCGTCTGGCAGCCCTAATAGAGGCCCCGCATGCTTCCAGAATATCCAGTTAACTCCACGTATCCCTGACCGTTCACAGTGCCGCTGATCCTGACCGCCCCCTCCCAGTACTCGAGGTTGAGTCGCATTTCCTGATCCTTTATCCAGGGCTCTACTACGAGCTCCAAACCTTCAGCAGGAATGGAGATTTCCCACCCTGACGGATAAGTGGTATCTGTGAAACGGCTGGTCCAGGTGCCGATTGGTTCGATATCAAACTCGTCGGCGGTCAGCCAGCGTGACTCCCCATTTGCTTCTACCAGCGTGCCACCCGATACCCGCTCGATACGTCCATCGCTCGTGCGGATATGGAACAGCATCAGCTCTCTCCCGTCATCAAGCTGCAAGCCAAACCAATCCCATCCAATCGCATCCGGACCCAGGGCACTTGTCCCCCACTCATGATCAAACCAACTCGAACCGCTCACCTCGAACACGCGTTCACCCACTTGCAGGTTGCCTGTAGTCTTCATGTCGGTGAAGCTGAGATAGTAGGAGGCGTTGCCTTCGCTCTCTGCCTTCAGGCTGAAGCCCTGCTCCCCATGCTCAACGATAGGTTTTGTGGCTGTGAGCTCGAGGTCAATCCCGATCCCCCCTTCGCTGGCACTTAGACGAACCTTCCTGCCAGCGGCGTCAAGGCTGCGCACGGTCCAATCACCCAGGGTGACTGTGAACGGTTCGCCGGTTGCTCCGGCCAATCCTGCCGAGCCCCTCTCAAATCTTTCCAGCGCAATATGCTCTCCACCGCCAATATCCGTTAGCGCAAGATGGCCAAAGTAAATCTGATTAGTGGCGAACTCCGATTCCCGCTGGGCCTCACCAGGCGCCAAGCCTCTGCGGAATATCGTGAGCTGATAACCGAAGCGCTCCCCGCTTTCCGCTTCCAGATTGCCGGTGTAATACCACCACTCCGTCTGGTAATCGAGATGGGGTCCGTGATCCCGCGGGAAGCTGAATTCTTGCGGACCCCGAACCTTTTCAAACTCGGGCTGCGAGGCTGACTCTAGAAGTTCAAAGCTGGCGATCCCGGGATCGGTCGTCTGGGGCAGCAGAAGCAATCCAATAAGGACCACCGAAATTACCAGCGCGATGATCGCAAGCCTCATCGCTATTCGCCCCGTATCGCCTCAGCTACCTGCATATTGCGCAACCGGGAGACAGGGTAGACCGCAGCAGCCAGCGAGGCCACGACACCCACGACGACGGCTTGCAAGAAGGGACCGAATGCCGGTGCGAGCTCGATCGTCCAGCCAAAAGAGCGTACGTTGATGACATGGATCAAGATCAAGGCCAGCAACAGGCCGGTCGGTATTGCCAGCAGCGAGGCGGAGAGCCCCATTAGCCCAGTTTCGAGGTACGTCAATCTCTCCAAGCCTTCAGGGGCCAGGCCTAGAGCTTCTAACGTTGCGTACTCGCGCCTACGATCCAACTGCAGGGCGAGCAGCGCGCTCAGCACCCCCACGAAAGCAACTATTACAGCGAGAACGCGAAGCGACTGCGTGATGGCGAACGTTCGATCGAAGATGCGTAGAGCCTCTTCTCGAATCTGGAAGTTTTCCTGCACTATCAAACCGGTTCCAGATAGTTCGGCTCTTATTGATTCGGCCAGATCATCGACGCTTACATCCGGGAGAGCTCCAACACCCAGCGATGAGATTGCGGGGTCATTCCAGTGCTCCTGATAGATCTCGCGGCTCATCAACACCGTGCCACGATCCGACGAATAATCATAGAACACACCGACGATTTCGAAGGTCTTCGGTCCGGATTCTGTTTCCAACACCAGGGTATCTTGATCGCCGGTTCTAAGCGCCAAAGATTCGCTAACGACGATCGCTCCCTCACGAATGCGATCCCATACATGACGCGCAGTTCCGGTAGCGAATCTATAGATGCCCGCATCCCGCACTCGTTCTGGGTCGACGGCCGTTAGATCAAGTTCACCGATATCACCTTGAACATGAACGGCACGGATGGCCTCAACCGTCCCAACTCCCTCGACTCGCTCCAGCCGAGCTTTGAGCGCAGGCGAGAGGTTAGCATGCGGGCGATTCCCAGCGGTGACAGGAGACGAGACATAGATATCCGAATAAAGCGTGATATCGAGCCAATTTATTACTGTCGATCGAAAGCTATTAATCATCAACGTGACCCCAATCGTCACAGACAATGCCACCATCAGAGCCGCAATAGCGATGCCCGATCGACTGAGTTGACCGGTCACTCCTCTTACTGCCAGCCGCCAGTAAATTCTTGACGATAGGGGTCGAAGCAGCCGCATGAGTATCTGGGTAGCAAACGGCACCGTGAATGCCAAGCCGAGAACCAGCACCAGAATGCCGAGAAAGGATCGGGTCAATGAGTCTTCCGATAGCATGAATATCACGCTTCCCGTGGCAGCCAGAACGAGGCCGAGCAGTCCGATCCGCGGCGCCCACAACCGGGCGCCTTGCTCGATGTCGCTTCGTCTGAGCACCTGCACCGGCGGCACTCGGGAGGCCTCCAGCGCAGGGACCGCGGAGGCGATAACACTTGCACCAACGCCCAGTGCGACCGCTTTGGTGACTGCGCTGGCGGTGAGCGTAGCTTCACGAACCGTTAGCAGGAAGTAAAAATCATTGATCGTTCGCGTAACCAGGCCCAGTGCAAACTGTGCCAATAACACTCCAAAAAGTATGCCCAGAAGCGAGCCCAGCAACCCAAGCAGCAAGG
>JAZFTL010000364.1:0-5394 GCA_036446675.1 Thermoanaerobaculia bacterium | reverse complement strand
CGTGGCATATCCGTCTGCCATTGCGACGACCCTGCGTGCCAATTCCTCTTCGCCAGGTCCTGAGACGACTCGAATATCTACGGAGAGCCTCTTTCCAAGACGTGCGGCGACTTGGCCCCATAGAGAGGGTGGATAGCACTTGTTGCCCCAAGCGGTTCCGGGATGGATCAGCAGGAAGGCAGAAGATTGGTCGGTAGGCACTTTCGAGGAGTCGTCGACTTGGGGCGGGAATAACTTGGATCCTCCGAAATCGGCCGGCAGCGATGGCACCCCGAGCGCTTGTAGGAGAGATAACATTTCGTCAGTGGAATGGACTTTCGATGGGCGAACCAACTCATTCAGCCAGAGGGCGCTCGAGGGCTCGCGGCGAGTTTGACAGGTAAAGCCGATACGTCGCTCAGCTAGGCTGAGAGCGGTGACGATTGCGGCTTTATGATTTCCCATCAGGTCGAGAGCGGTATCAGCCGAAAAATCGTGAAGCCTTCTGATGAATGTGGCGACCTCGTGGTAGGTAGACGGACTAAACAGGCGTTTTCGCCACTCCCGGAGTCTTACCGGGATGACCTCGTCGAGGTCCGGGTGGCCTGCTAGGAGTGGTTGATAGGAGGCTTCGACGACCCAAGCGATTTTTGAATCTGAGAAATGTCGACGCAGAGCGGTTAGGACAGGGAGGGAATGTACGATATCTCCGAGAGAGCTTGTCCTGACGATCAGAATTCTCAATACTCAGACCCGGAAATCCCTACGCCTGATCAAGTCGGACCAGCTCCTGCACTTTGCCGAGAATATCCGTAGTCGAGTGATCTTTCGGATCTCCCACAATCGCCGTGCGACCCCCGTAGGCTTGAACAATTTTATATTCCGGGACCCCTTGTGGGTCTCCATAGTCGGTGCCTTTGCAGTGCACTTCGGGTCGCAAGGATTGGAGAAGGACAATCGGCGCGTCTCCCGAAAAAACCGTAACACAATCGACAGCGGCAAAGCCGGCAAGGAGCTCGGCGCGCTCTGACGCCGGTACGATGGGGCGTCCGTTCCCTTTGAGGCGGGCTACCGACTCGTCATCATTGAGGCCGACTACCAAGAGATCACCTTCCTTTTTCGCTGCTTCGAGGTACCTCAAGTGGCCGACGTGAATCAGGTCGAAGTGGCCGTTGGCAAGAACGATGGTGGCGCCTTCGGTGCGACTGGCCTCGGCCCAGCGCCGGAGCTCGTCAGCGGTTAGTACGCTGCCCACACTGCCTCCGCGATAGGTTTGGAGTCGGCGCAGATCGCCTGCTTGAGCTCTGCGGCATGGAGGGTAGCGGTGCCCATTTTCATCACCACGATTCCCGCGGCGTAGTTTGCCAGAACGGCCGCTTCAGTGGGGTCGGCTCCAGCGGCCATTGCCAACGCTACCGTTGCGATGACGGTGTCGCCGGCACCGGTTACGTCGGCGAGCTGGTCTGTCCCGTGAACCGGCAGCGAGAGGGCCTGGCCGCCTTCGAATAGCACCATGCCGCTGCTGCCTCTGGTAATTAGTAAGAATCGAGCCTGCAATCGCGCCAACAGCTGCTTACCGGTCTCGGTAAACGTCTGCGGATCGCTCGCTTCGATCTGATCGATCTGATCGACCTGATCGAACACTTTGCTCAGTGCTTCAGCCTCTTGCTCATTGGGAGTAGCAGCATCTAGGCCGGCAAAGGCTTGTAAGCGGTAGCGGCTGTCGCAGAGCACCGTCGAGTTCTCGGCGAGGGCGGAACGGACGACGGGAAGTAGGTCTGGGTCGGCGACTCCGTAGCCATAATCGCTGAAAATGGCGACACTCGACTGGCGTTTCCAACTGCTTAGAGTCGCTTGAAAGTGATCGCGTTCTCTTGGAGCTAAGCTGAGGTGGTCCTCGACATCGTAGCGTACGATCTGCTGTTTGATGGAGTGCTGCCCACCGGCTAAAATGCGGGTTTTGGTCGGAGTGCGGTAACCGGCCCGCTGGATGATTCCGCTGACGTCAATGCCCTGAGAGCGAAACGCCTGGGTTATCTCACGTCCCGAGTCGTCATCTCCAACGATTCCGAGGGGTAGGGGCTTGCCACCGAGCGCCGCGATATTGGCGATTGCGTTGGCGCCTCCTCCCGGGCTGAACGTTTCACCTTGGTACTGCAGAATAAGCACCGGGGCCTCGCGGCTAATGCGTTTCGGGATACCGGTCACGAATCGATCTGCGACCAGATCGGCCACCGCCACAACCGGCCGGCCTTCCATCGAGTCGACGAGATGAAGGAGTCGGTCCTCGCTGAGAGTGGTCATCGCCGTTTTGAGTCCCGTTGAACCGCCGCTAGCTGATTGAGTTCGGAGTGGCCTTGTTTCGTGTCGACTTCTGATGGTCGAGTGCCTTCAAGATTCGACGTACAGGCGGACTTTCATTGGCAATTCTAGCATGCACCGTCGACAGCTCATGGGGGGTAGAATTCGGCTATGGCACAAGTTGCTGCACGACTGCGTGAAAGGATCCGAGATCGGGGGCCGATATCTTTTGCAGCCTTCATGACCGAAGCCCTGTATGGCGCCGGCGGATACTATCGATCGAAGTGGCTTCCGATCGGTCCGCGGGGCGACTTCGTCACCGGATCATCGCTCTCGCCTCTTTTTGGCCAGGCGACGGCAGCTTTGCTGAGGCGATTGGATCAGTTCCACGAAGAGGGGCTCGCCGACTTTCTCGAGGCCGGATATGGAAACGGTGCTCATCTTCGCAGCGTCACCGAAGCGTTAGGGCCGATCAATGAGCGCCGGCTCTTCGGATGGGATCGGGTCTCTCGCCCGCTTCCAAGCTCCGCCGTATCTGTCCGGCGATTGAATGATATTGCGCCGGAATCGATAACCGGGCTGATCTTTTCCTATGAGCTGTTTGATGCCCTACCGGTGCACCGACTCGTTCAGCGGACCGATGGAACGTTGGGCGAGCTGATGGTGGATCTCGGTGAGGGCGGAGACTTCGAGTGGCTCGAGGCTGATTTAACGACGCCTGAGCTGAGTGAGCTCGTCAATGCGGGGTGCAATGCTCTGGAGGTCGGTCAGATCGTCGACCTTTCTCCGGACTGGCGACCACTCTATGGAGATCTGGCAAGTCGGCTGCGTCGGGGATTGCTGGTGACCTGTGACTACGGATTCGAGGCGCGACAACTGCTCGATGCGAGAGTTCGCAAGAACGGAACGCTGGCGTGCTATCGATCTCAACAGGTGCATCGCGATCCGTTTACCGATGTCGGGCAGCAGGACTTGACTGCGCACGTCGATTTCTCGGCCCTAAAAGATGAAGGCGAACGCGCCGGTCTGGAGACCGTATCCTTGTGCCGCCAGGCGAGATGGCTGACGGCCTGCGGCCTCTTTGATGAGCTCGAGGGGGCTGACCTGGAGACGGTGTTGGAGGCCGGCACGCTGCTTAGCGGAGAGGGAATGGGAGAGGAGATTCGGGTTCTGATTCAAGCCCGTGACGTCGATCCTGAGAAGCTTTTTGATCTCGAAGTATTGGGTTGATTTGTCTCGTAAATTTGCCGGTTGAACTTCGCCTTGACACCCTAGTGGCCTCCGATACAATAGCGGCGCACCACGCAGTGTGAGGATGGTTCAGGCAGAAACCTAGAGGCAGGACCTCAGTGGAAAACTACCTTCCAATCTTAGTTTTCATAGTGATCGCGATCCTTTTTCTGATCGTGACTCTGTTGGCAGCACGACTGATGCGCCATCCTGGGAAGGGGCAGACCAACCTGGAACCGTACGAGTGCGGTAACCCAATCGAGACTTTTGCGCACGATCATCGCTTTTCGATTCGCTACTACTTGATCGCCGTACTCTTCGTGGTGTTCGACGTCGAAATAGTCTTTCTATTTCCCTGGGCGATTATGGCAGACAAACTGGCTCTGTTCGGATTCATAGAAATGATGACCTTTTTGGTGATTCTGGTCGTGGGGTATGTCTATGCCCTGAAGCGAGGGGCATTGAATTGGGCGTAGTCGACCAGGTTTTTACCACCACCTACGACAAGATATTTAATTGGGCGCGGCGCTCAGCGATTTGGCCCATGCAGTTTGGGTTGGCGTGCTGCGCCATCGAGATGATGGCAGTTCTCGATCCCCGGCATGACATGGCTCGATTCGGCGCCGAGGTCTTCCGCGCCAGCCCGCGGCAAAGCGATCTGATGATTGTGGCCGGTACCGTCACGGAGAAGATGGCGCCGATTGTGCGCCGACTTTGGGATCAAATGCCGGAACCGAAGTGGTCGATCGCCATGGGAGCCTGCGCGACCTGCGGCGGGCCGTACCGCACTTACGCGGTGACCCAAGGGGTCGACCGGATCATTCCAGTCGATGTCTACGTGCCGGGTTGTCCGCCGCGACCTGAAGCTCTGCTTTGGGGATTGCTTCATCTTCAAAGAAAAATCGACCGCATGTCGCGGGCCGATATCGACCAGCCCTCCGAACTTGCAATCTCCACAGGTGTTTGATGTCAGACGACGAATCCAAGACGCCTGCATCTTCTGATCCGCCCGTTACTGCTCCGGAGGCACCGGAGGGTGATGCATCGCCCGCTGAGGTTTCAGAGCCGGATGAAGCTGCAAAAGCCGCTGCAGCAGCAGAAGCCGCAGCTGCCGAGGCAGCGCGAGTGAAGGCCGAAGCAGCGGCCCAGGCCAAGGCCGAGAAGGCAGCCATAGAGGCAGCCAAACCGCCTTGGGAGAGAGATCCGGTGACCCCCGAGTGGCAGGATGCAGATGGCGAAGCTCTCGTCCAAGAGCTTCGGCGACAACATCCAGAGGCGATTTCCTCGGCACGCTCATATGCCGGTGATCTTGTACTGGAGATCCAGCGTGAAGAGATTCGCGCTGTTTGCCAGAGCTTGAAATCAGAGCATGGGTATCTTCTGCTGATTGATATTTGTGGAGCGGATCACCCCGATCGCGAGGGCGGTCGCTTCGATGTTGTATACCAGGCCTACAACTTGGAAAACAATCATCGGGTGCGGCTGAGGTTGGTCACGGATGAGGCGACCCCGGTTCCGAGCGTATGTGCTGTGTGGAAGGGAGCAAACTGGCCCGAGCGTGAGGTCTATGACATGTACGGTGTGAAGTTTTCCGATCACCCGGATATGACCCGAATTCTCCTTTGGGAGGGATTCAATGGATTCCCTCTACGTAAGGATTTCCCTGTAGAGGGCATCGACACAGGCAGCGCAATCTACCCGGAATTCTATGAAGACGAGGCCGGTCCCGTGGCGGGGACGGGAACTGGTTGGAAGCCGCCTGAGGAACCGGAGGAGTTATCGGAGTCAGCGGCCTCCGACGAGGTCGGGGAGAACGCCGACTCTTAGTTCGCGACGCGGATCGAATGCCTGTCATGCCTGACAAGAACTCATCGACCCCGTCGA
>JAZFTL010000363.1:0-4647 GCA_036446675.1 Thermoanaerobaculia bacterium | reverse complement strand
TAACTCTGCCGCTTCTGTTGATCGTGCTGGGCAGAATCAAACCGTCCATTCATTTCCGCAATATGGCGGAGCCGCTCTTGATGGCGTTCTCCACCAGCTCATCGGCAGCTACGCTGCCCCTCACCCTGAAAAATGTAGAACAGAAGGTAGGGGTCTCCAACCGTATCTCTTCCTTCGTGCTACCGATGGGCGCCACTGTGAATATGGATGGTACGGCGCTTTACGAATGCGCCGGCGTTCTCTTTATCGGACAAGTCCTTGGCGCTGACTTGGGACTTACCCAACAGCTTATCGTAGTGGTAACGGCGCTACTCGCCTCGATCGGAGCTGCTGCTGTGCCTTCCGCCGGACTGGTGATGATTTTCATCGTGCTCGAGGCGATCAACCTGAAAGGTCCCGAGGTTGACATTATTGTTGGTGCGATGCTCGCCATCGATCGTCCGCTCGATATGGCCCGCACCGCAGTCAACGTTTTCAGCGATTCGTGCGGCGCCGCGATCATTGCGCGATCGGAGGGCGAAACCGAGGTTGATCGAGAGGTCGTCGGGTAATCGCCATCCCAGCACCAGCCATATCTTTTCGTGATCCGATTCACGGATTTATCCACGCTGACGCTCTCGAACTGGCGTTAATCAATAGTCGACCCTTGCAGAGGCTCCGTTCCATTCGGCAGCTCGCCTTTACCTATCTGGTCTATCCCGGAGCGGAACATAGCCGGTTCAGCCACGTTCTGGGAGTGATGTCTCTGGCTGGTAAGGCCTACGACGCGCTCGCCGCAAAGGATCCAGAGCTTCTCGAGGCTGACCCACGCTGCCTCGAGCGCCGGTTGGTACGTGTGGCTGCCCTACTGCACGACATCGGTCATGCCCCATTTAGCCATTCGGCGGAGGATCTCTTCGAGGCTGGTATGGATCACGAGAAGATGACCGAAAGGCTGCTTCAGATCGAAGAGATGGAGCAAATCTTCCAGCGTTGGGGAGCGGGGCTGACCCCGGCGATGGTGATCCGCATATTCTCCGACCCAGAGGGTCCGAAGGAACGGCTACTATCACAAATCATCTCCGGAGAATTAGACGTCGACAAGATGGACTATCTGCTCAGAGACAGCCTTTTTTGTGGAGTCCGCTACGGGAGTTATGATCTCGCCCGCCTGCTCGACACCAGCGTTCCATTAAAAGATCCACTCACCGGAAAGTGGGGGATCGGAGTCGACGAAGGCGGAGTTCATGCCTTAGAAGCGCTCATCATGGCGCGCTACTACATGTTCACTCAGGTCTACTTCAACGTTACCGGAAAAGCCTTGGAACTCCACTTCAACGAGTGGCTCAGTGAAGCGAACATTCGATGGTCCGCCGATCCAGAACTATTCCTCACTCACGACGACATCTCGATCTTCAGTACGATGCGCGCCTCCGATAGTCTTCACGCCAAGGCCGTAGTGCAGCGCAACCATTACCCGCTCGCCTTCGAGACCAACGAGCATCTCACCGCTGCGGAGAGAGCCGATTTCGAGTCGATGATCCCGGCCCTCGAGGAGCGCTTCGGAACTCAACATCTGCTCGTCTCGAAATCGTCCAAAGATCCCCACAGGATGGCCAAGAGTCGGGTTCTGGTCCGACGATTCAACGGCGACCTAGAGCCTATGGAAGAGGTCAGCCACTTCATTCGGCACCTGGCGCGCATCGAGAGGTATCGCATCTACACCTCGCCCGATATCCGCTCGGAAGTGGCGCAGATTCTCCGCAAGCAGTTTGGCTAGGATTTGAACTGCCCTCAGCACTTATCCGTTGACCGCAGAAGTCGCAGCCGCCAACCGGGTCAGCGCGCTGCGCCAGCGTCGTCTGTAGAACTCCCAGAAGGTCAGACATTCAGAGAGCGACAAGTATTCGAAGCCCTCGTGAAATACGGATACCTCGCAGCTACTTCCTCGAGGAAATATCTCGAGGGTTACCTTCGTAAGAGAATCCCAGTTCCGGTGCGAGCGCCTAAAGTGCAGTACGCACCGCTGCGCGGGTCGAAATGCCACGACCTCGCCGCTTTCTTGCAGCGAGCCCCCGTCCATATCGCGACTCGAGAGTTCGATCCGCCCTCCCATGGCGAAGTCGCCATCGACTCGTTCGGCCAGCCACTTCGTTGCTAGAGCTGGTTCTGTCAGCCATCGCCAGGCGATCTCCGCGGGCATCTCCAGCCTCTGTCTGCAGCGGAGCTGAACTCCTGGTATATCCCCTTGTCGAATCGCCTCAATCACAATCAAGTTCCTACTGAAGAAGATCGTGTAGAGCCTCACCTACTTGCGGAAATCGAAAAGCGTATCCGGAGTCGATGAGGCGCTGGGGCGCTGCTCGCTGCCCTTCGAGCACAATCGTGGCCATCTCCCCCAACAGTGTCCGTATCATGAAAGCAGGCACCGGAAACCAGCAGGGCCGGCCCATGACTTTCCCTATCGCCTTGCTGAACACCCTATTCGTAACCGGCTCGGGAGCACACAAATTGTATGGACCTTCGGTCTGTTCGTGAAACAGCAAGTGCTCGAGGGCGCCGACTAAATCCTCGAGATGAATCCATGAGATCCACTGGCTTCCAGATCCCACCGGCCCTCCAACAAAGAGGCGAAACGGAAGCACCATCCGCGGCAGCGCGCCGCCGCTCCGACTCAGAACAACTCCCGTCCGCGCTACGACTCGCCGGATCCCGAGTGCGGGCACCTCGGAACTCGCCGCTTCCCAGGCTCCGCAGACCGTGGCGAGAAAATCGGTTCCGATTTCATCGCTTTCACTGAGATCACGATCGCCGTGAGGACCATAAAAGCCGACCGCCGATGCCTGGACCAGGGTCTTCGGCTTGGGCTCGGCACGCCCCAAAGCTTCGGTGAGCGCCCTCGTCGAATCTACCCGGCTCGTCAAGATTCTCGCCTTGCGCGACGTCGTCCACCGCCCGTCACCGATATTCTCCCCGGCCAAGTGAACCACTGCATCGGCTGCCTCGAGATGTTCCACCAGGTCGTCGACCGTTTTCGCGTCCCAGGTACGAACACTCACTCCGTCAGGAAAGCCGATTGCAGTACCCTTGCCCCTACTGAGGATCGCCACTCTATGGCCTCTCTGAACGAGCCGACCCGTAAGTGCTCGACCCACCAAACCGGTTCCGCCGGTAATGAGAACCTTCATGATCAGTCCTATTCTAGCTGTTCCGCGCAAACCACCCCAATGTCACACCTGGTATGAACAGTGAACCGATCACCTCGAGGACTCGCAAGACCGTGGAGTACTCGGACAAACGCTTAGGCTATCTCGAGCTCCGCCTCGAGTTGCTGTCGTCGGTAGAGATCTGCGTAGCGGCCGGTGCTCGCGATCAGTTCAGCATGGCTGCCACGCTCGCAAATCTTCCCGGCCTCTAGAACAAGAATAATGTCGGCGTCCTGCACGGCCGAAATCCTGTGGGAAACGATGAAAACAGTCCTTCCAGAGAAGACCGACCGAAGATTCCCGAGAATTTCGCTCTCCGTATGCGTATCAACTGCCGACAAGCAGTCGTCTAGGAGCAGGATTCTCGGTCGGCGTAGAACAGCTCGGGCTAAAGCCAGCCGCTGTCTTTGGCCGCCGGAAAGCATGATCCCGCGTTCTCCGACTATCGTCTCCAAGCCCGCCGGCATGGATGCCAGATCGCTCTCTAAGCCTGCAACCCTTGCCGCCTCGAAAATCTCATCGAGGGCCGCATCAGGGTTCCCCAGAGCTATGTTCTCCTTCACCGTCATCGAGAACAGAAAGGTTTCCTGCGGAACCGCCGCAATGGACCGACGGAGCGACGACAAGGAAAGTGACTGCACATCCAGACCATCGATGAACAGCGAACTTTTCGGCGGCTCCACGAGTCGAGGAATCATCGAGAGCAGAGTGCTCTTTCCGGACCCGGTTCGCCCGACAATGGCCACCGTTTGCCCCGCCAACACCTCCAGATCGATTGCCTCGAGAACGCTGGTGCCGTTTTCCCCATAGGAAAAAGAGAGATCCTGGAATCGGACGGCTCCGGTAATCTCGGCTGTCTCGATTGCTCCTTTCACATCCCGAATGGCAGGCTCGGTGTCGATGATCTCGAGAATTCTGCCCAGCGAAACACTTCCCCGCTGCACCAAGTTCATGACCCAGCCGATGGCGATCATCGGCCACACCAGCTTCGAGAGAAAGAAGTTGAAACTCACGAATTGCCCCACGGTAATGGCTCCGGAGCCGACGAGTCGACCGCCGTACCAAAGCACGACCACGAATCCGATCCCGACCAATCCCTGTAAGAGAGGGTGGAAAGCCGCTGTCCAGCGAATCAACCGTCGGTTGCGATTCACGAATTCGATATTGAGCTCCTCGAAGCGGTCCGCTTCGTTCTCTTCTTGGGCATACGCCCGCACTACACGAGCCCCTGCAAGATTCTCTTGCACTCGAGTCGAGAGAATCGAGAACTGTTCTTGAACCCCCAGAAACAGTTCATGAATCCGTTGACCAACAGTCTTCGTAACGATGGCGACAAATGGGAGAGACAGCAGTGCCAGCAGGGTCAACCGACCATGAATATTGGACATGAAAAAAAGTGCCCCAGAAGCGGTGAGCACCGTGTTGGCGCTGTACATAATCGCCGGACCGCAGAGCATTCGCA
>JAZFTL010000362.1:0-3117 GCA_036446675.1 Thermoanaerobaculia bacterium | reverse complement strand
CCATCTCGTTCAGGAGATCGGAGGCGTATTTCGTGGACGCTTCCATGTCTGCTTTGAGCTTGGCGCCCTTGTCATCCATTGGCGGATCGGCTCGAAACTTACCGTCACCTGCTACATGGTGAAGAGTGCAGGGGACGCCGCCGCCCATCCCGATGGAGCTGAGCATTCGGGCAAATTGTGTCTCGCTCATCCAGACTTCGATCAGCTGTCTCTTGGAGTAGATTTGGTCGTTGCTGAGGCTTCGATACCGAACTGCCTCCTTGATAGAGAGGGCGATGAAGTGTTGCTGGGGGGACGAGACGTCGAACAGCTGAGCCCGACCGCTGCAGCGAGATACGTGAACTGTGCCATAGCTCTCGTGAGCTTCTTTCGTTCCTTCGCCGAACGAGGTTGCCTGGGTGTGCTTGTTGATGATCTCTGATTTGGCCATAGTGGTATTACGCGGCAGAGTCGCGAGTCTTTCTGATTTCTTCACCAATTCCGGAAACGTAGAAAGTACCCATGATTTCGCGCCCTAGCCTGGCCATGATTAGCGGCGGGGCCATGCCCCGGGCGACCATCTGCTCGATGAAGGTCATTGCGACCGGGGCGATATCTTCGGCCATCTCGCGGGAGATGTCGTCGGGCAGCTCGGGAAAGGGGTCTGCTTTCGTGACTTCGATGACCACCTCCGGGTGGGTCCAGAGGATGACTTCGAATGCCGGGAATGATTCCATGGCGGTGAAGTCCGGGCGGTAACGGATTCTGGCGAAGTGGCAGCGTCTTTTGCTCATGTTTCTCATAGGGCCACGGGATTTAGTGATTGTCCATTTTTTGGCTACTCCTGCCCGGAGGAGACCCTGAATTCTTCTCGGAGGGCCGTCAGCTTCTTGTTGGTGGCGGCGATGATCTTTTCGCGCTCCTGGGTGTAGTCCTCGCTGTACGCGTCCACGTACCACGCATCCCAACCGCGCCAGAATTTTCCGCCGAACCCAAGGTTTCCGCTGAAGCGCCACTCGTGGGTGAAGTCGTCTGCTTTGGTCTGATGATAGATCCAGGAGTCGCGCATGGACTCCGCTGCGCGGCAGTCCGCTACTAGGATGTCGTAGATCTGGTTGGCAATTTCTTCGGTGAGTGTGAGTTCCATGGGTCCTATGGGAACAGCGTGTTTTGCAGCTGTGCTAGTTCGAGGTTGACGGCGTCCACGGTCGCCTGCGTTCGTGGGGTTTCATCGTCCATATGCTTGGTGACAATCCACTCATCCACGCCGGCAGGACCGGGGCCGCGGTAGAAGTTGCCGCCGAACCCGAGGGGGGATTTCAGCTCCCAGTCCAGAGGGTACTGGCCGCGCACTTGATCGTGAATGAACTGAGGCCGGAACTCAGGTTTGGCTACTTTGTGTCGGACGAGGACTTGGTAAATCTCGATGGCCTGGGATTCAGTGAGAGTGATCATGGCCCTAGTCTAACTTCTCGCCGTCCCAGACCCCAAGCCAGTATTCGGCTGCCCATGGCTATCCGTTCTTTCGCCCTTCCGACTCCAGTTGATGTAGTAGTCGCCCACCTTGGGGCGGTCCATGCTCATTTCTCCCCCTTGCATTTTGCACAGATGCTTCCGAATGTTAGGCAGCCGCAGGCACGGCATCGACTTCCACGGGTTCGGTTGCTTTGCATTTGGCGAACGAGTTCATCGACGATGTGCTGCTTGATGTCAGTTCTTTCTTCGCCTGGTTTGTAGACGATGCCAACACGCTGGAGCAGCACGAGAGTATCTAACAGCTGGACTTGAGGTAGGCTGCCGACGGCGTACACGTCCAGGATCCGTGGGTACTTACCCACTGCTGTTTGATTTGGCTCGATGGGTCTGATCCAGAGCCAGGAGTGGGCAGCGAAGAGGTACTGCCCGTCTTGGTGGGGTAGTTTGAGGATCTGGCCAACAGCGCGGGTTATTTCATGGCAGCGAAGTTCATCGTCGAAGGCACGTTTATCGATTTTGCCAACGAGCTTCTCCGCCACCCTGAAGAGGCGGACGTCGTTAGGATCGAATATCTTGCGTTCACTGTAGGAGTTCACGGAATTGCCCTCCGGCGCTTGCACTCGGGGCAGGTAAGGCTGGAGTTGGGGCCGGGGAAAAATACCGAATGGATATGAACGATGTGTAGCCCTTTCAAGTGAACCCCCCAGTACAGCGTCCTGACCAATTTGTGCCAGGCGTAAGCGAGCGCTGCTTCGTCGAACGTTTGATAGTATTCAGCCTTGGCCCCGCCGTAGTAAGTGTCGTTGAAGACTTTGCAATCGCAGTCCGGGACTGTGACGACGTCTTCTTTACGCAGTTCGGCTGCAATAGCCCGTGCGCGCGGAGCATACGGGCCGGTGAGCATCTAGTCCCAGTAGGCGGTGTGCTCGTTCCAGTCCGGGTAGTGCTCGCCCAGCCATGCCTTGGCAGCGTCGAGACTTTTGTCGTCGCCAGATTTCCAGAGATCCTTAGGGTCGTCTATGTAGCTTGGGCGCGTGCCTTCGTCATCCTCGAAGGGGCCGAGTCGCTCGATCTCCGTGCCGCCGTCGGTGACGATGCCGAAGAAGGGGCCAGGTCTTTCTGGCTGATCCATGGTGGCCGCGAAGCGTCGGTTGAGTTGGATGTGGCAAGAGCGGTCGTAGAACGCGGCCTTGTAGAAGATCAATGCGCGGGCGCGGCCTTTGTCGTCCACCAGCTTTGACCACATCGAGTGATCGGTGCTCTCGATTTTCCATCCGTCCGGCAGTATGGCCTCGACCCAGATCTCGTCGTCTTTGACGGGCTTGCCGAACACGAGGCCGTAGGACTTCCAGACGTCTGTGACGGAGCCCTGGATGGGGTCGCCCATCCTGTTTCTGATGGTTCCTTCAGAGGGCAGACGTGTTCCCGCGGCGGCTACGACGTCTCGCTGACCTTGGGCCTCCTGGTCGAGATGGAACTGATCGGTTGATCCGGTTCGTTCGTGGGCGGCCATGGCCCCCATCAGGTGTCGCGCGGGATGCTGTTTTGAGGTGTTGGTTATTTTGGGGTCGATGGGCATAGATCTACCGCTATCGTGAAGCGGTTTGATTGTCCATCCCTCCCCTGATCTGGTAGCAATCTCTGGTGAGAGAGTGCAGTCTA
>JAZFTL010000361.1:0-3398 GCA_036446675.1 Thermoanaerobaculia bacterium | reverse complement strand
ATAAGAACCGTGATCATGTTGCGGCGCGTCACGATTCCAACCAGCCCCAGCCCGAAGAGCACCATACTCAATCCAACATAGTGCATGGTGGTTACTTCAAACAACGGTCTTATCTCCTGAAGGCTCGACTATGCAGCTCACTTCTTTCGCCCCAACACAATGGCTCCGACCATGGCTACCAATAGAAAGATCGAAGCGATTTCAAAGGGCAGCAGATATTCTCGATATAGCGCCCAAGCCACAGCCTGGGTATTGCCCTGAGCGCTGCCCTCAACACTGACAAATACGGCGGGCTCGACGAATGCGGTGCCGAATTCGACATTTGCAATCACCGACCCAAACAGCACGACCAAGGCAAGGGCGAGAACGACGGCTATCGGCGCGTGCGCTCCATAGACCTTCGACTCCTTCAGGCGATGCAAGTTCACCAACATGATGACGAACAAGAACAACACCATAATCCCGCCGCCATAGACAAACACCTGCACCAGAGCCAGGAACTCCGCGTGCCGCAGCAGAAAAATCGCCGCCACCGCGAGAAAGGTCACGAGCAGGGCGATCGCTCCGTAGACCGGGTTTCGCGCCGTAATCACCACCACTGCCGAGGCGACCATGATCCCGGCGAAGAGGTAGAACAGCATCGCGGCACCGTTTGCGACGAGAAAATCCATCGATCTAGAGCGCTCCTCGCGCGGCGAGCTGGATTTTTCGGTATCTCATCTGCTCACGCTCTCTCATCTTGCGGCAAACATCCCTATAGAACCTCCCGGTCGGTGTAATCGGGGCGTGTATGCCACTCTTGCAGCTCATCCATATCAACATAAAGATTCGTCCAGCGTTCATACGTTGCGAGTTCGTAGGTCTTGGTGGTCAACCAAATTGACTTCGGATCCGTCGGGCATGCCTCTTCACACAGTCCACAAAACATGCAGCGCTGAACATCAATATCGAATCGATCTAGTACCTTAACCTTTTTCTCAGTGGCAGGATTCAGCTCTTGGTGCCAGTCGATATAGACGATGTCGATAGGACAGTCCCGCGCGCACAACGTGCACTTGATGCAACGATCCTCATCCAAGCGGAACATTCCCCGGAATCGATGCGCCGGCTCCCATCGCTCTTCCGGATATTGCACCGTCACTTTCTTCTTCCACATATTCTTGAAGGTGATCCCCAGGCCGGCAAAGAGGTCCAGCAACATGAACTTGTCGAGAAATCGATTGACGATCGCCATCTGAACTCCTACCTGAGAATCTTGACCAGTCCGGTCATAAAAACGTTAAAGAGCGACAGCGGTATCAGCCACTTCCAGCCCAAATCCATCAGTTGATCGAAGCGATATCTGGGGAAGGTTCCACGAAACCAGATGTAGACGAACAGAAAGACGAAGATCTTCAGGGAGAACCAGAGAAGACCGACTAGGCCGGGGCTGTTGAGGAAACCGAAGTCGAGAAATGCCAATGCCTCGACGTTCGGAAAGGGCCGCAACCAGCCGCCGAGAAACAGGGTCACCGCCACGGCGGAAATCACGATCATGTTGGCGTACTCGCCTAAGAAGAAGAGGGCGAATCGCATGCCGCTGTATTCAGTGTGGAAGCCGGCCACCAGCTCCGACTCCGCTTCCGGAAGATCGAAAGGGTTCCGATTCGACTCCGCAACTCCGGCAACTGCATAGATAAAGAATGCCAAAAATTGCGGAAAGATAAACCAGTAACCAGCCGTTCGCTGGGCTTCGACGATGTCCACCATCGACATCGACTCAGCCAGGATCAAGGGACCGACGATGGCAAAACCCTGGGGGACTTCGTAGGAGATCATCTGTGCCGCCGAGCGCAAACCACCCAACAGAGAGAACTTGCTGTTCGACGCCCAACCTCCCAAAAGGAGCCCATACACACCGATCGTCGCCATCGCAACGACGAAGAGCACACCTACATTGATGTCGGTGACAAACCAGTTGAACGAGGATCCCGCCTCAGCCGCCGGCGGCCCAAAGGGGATTACCGCAAAAATCACGAAGGCCGGCCCCACGACGAGACAGGGAGCGAGAATAAATGCCCACTTAATCGCCCGCTCCGGCAAGATATCTTCTTTTACCATCAACTTCATGACATCTGCGATGGGCTGTAAGAGGCCCCACGGACCGACTCGATTCGGCCCCAACCGCACTTGAATGAAACCCAGAATCTTGCGCTCAGCCAAAACCAAGTAGGTAATCAATGGCAAGACCCCGGCAAAGAGCAAGAGGCTGATTTTGATGGCAGGCACCAGAACATACTCAAAGACAGGACTCTCCGTGAGTGCTTGCAGCATCAGCGATCTACCTCACCCAGCACAATATCGGTGGTGCCCAGAATCGCGACGAGATCTGCGATCAAGTGTCCCTTGCAAAGCTCGGGCAAAACTTGGAGATTCATAAAGGAGGGCGGCCGCACATGGCAGCGATCCGGATTGGGCGTCCCATCTCCAGTGATGTAGAAGCCAATTTCACCCTTGGGGCCTTCGATCGCGTGATAGGTCTCGCTATCTTTCTGGGCCTTTAGCACCCGAGGCCGCTTCGCCATGATCGGGCCTTCCGGTAATTTATCGAGACACTGCACGACGATCCGAGCGGCTTCGTACATTTCCTTCATGCGGACCAAGTAACGATCATAGGTATCGCCGTTGTGGTACACCGGCACTTCGAACTCGACTTCAGGGTAGGCTTCGTACGGGGTCGCCTTTCTCAGATCCAGGCCAATTCCGCTGGCGCGCAGCATGGGACCCGTGACGCCGTAATCCAAAGCCTGTTCGGGGGAGAGGACGCCGATTCCCACGGTGCGCTTCTTCCAAATTCGATTCTCCGTCAGCAGCCCCTCGTACTCAGCGATTTTTTCGGGAAACATCGAGACAAACTCTCGGCATCGATCTTCCCATCCGACCGGCAGGTCGAATGGCAGACCCCCAGGCCGCATACAGTTCAGCGTGAGTCGAGCCCCGCAATACTCTTCGAAGAGATCGAGGATCAGCTCGCGCTCCCGGAAGCAGTAGAAGAACGGGGTCATCGCTCCGATATCGATCGCGTGGGTGGCAAGCCACAGCAGGTGACTCGAGATGCGCTGCAGCTCCGCCAGAATCGTACGAATAAAGCTGGCTCGCGGCGGCACCACCAAGCCCACTAACTTCTCGACGGCGCCGACATACGCAAGGTTATTGGTCGCCGCCGCAACGTAGTCCATGCGGTCGGTGTGGGGTACATTTTGAAAAAACGGATGCAGTTCTAAGAGCTTCTCCGTACCTCGGCAACGAGGTGCTCTACAGCCGCGTCGGATTCGGATTGAAGCTCTATGCCAACAAGATTTTCATCCAGGACGACTGCCAGGATTTGCTGCCGATTTACCTGCGCTTCCTGCGCGGCG
>JAZFTL010000360.1:0-9215 GCA_036446675.1 Thermoanaerobaculia bacterium | reverse complement strand
TGCGGAGAGAGTTTCCAGGCGAGAACCCCGAGACAGAGGAAGAGTGGGACGTTCATGACGATGTAGAAGTAGAAATCCCGTCGACTCGTCACGGCGAGTCCACCGCTTCTCTTCGGTTTGAAATACGTCGATCCCTTGGGCGTGTTTGTCTACGACTTTCTGCTTGGATTGGTGAGCGGCCTGTAGGTCGAGCTCAGGAGAACTCACTCGAATTCCAAACTCCTCGGCGCGTCGGATCTTCTCCAGCATGGCGGCGGTGTGCAAAAGAGCTTTCGTCGGAATACAACCTCGATGCAGGCAGGTACCGCCGAATCTCGGATCCTTGTCGACTACCGTAACTCGGAGACCGAGCTGTGCAGCTCGAATCGCTGCTACGTAGCCTCCGGGTCCACTGCCGATGACGATCAAGTCGCGCTCTTCTGCCATATCAATCCCTCTCAACGACCGCCCGTACGGACTGCTTCGGCCACTGCGACCGGAACATACCGCCCCGGCTTCTGCTCGACGATCCGGGCCACTGGCACCTCTGGATCATGTTCGAAGAAACAGAGCCAGTTACCGGCCGCTGCCCGTGGCAGCCAGGTGTGCTTGTTTTCCATCGTCTGCAGCGGATAGAGATCGTATCCCATTACCCAAGCGTAGGGGAGGTGCGCGGTCGTTGGTACCAGATCAGCCCAGTACACCCCACAAGCTCCATCACCACCATCGAGCAGAACCATACACATATCGGCGTTATGACCGGGGACTCGCACCATGCGTACTCCTCCCACCGGTTCGGCAACGGCATCAAACAGCTCAACGACGTCCGCCTCGAAAAGGGCCTGCCAATTACGGGCGTCGTAACTGGCGCGGTCCCGATCGTTCGGATCATTAGCATGCTCGACCTCGCCGCGCTGAATCCAGTAGCGAGCTTGGGGAAACGTCGGCACCAGCTTGCCGGCCCGCTCTCTGGTATTCCACCCACAATGGTCGAAGTGGAGATGGGTCATCAGGACGTGTGTCACATCTTCCAGCTCGTAACCCGCAGCCCGTATCGACTCCGGTAGACGCACCGCCCCCACCTCCAATCTGAACATTTCTGCGAATCGACGATCGTGCTTGTCGCCGATGCCGCTGTCGACGAGAATCAGATCACTACCCGATTCAATCAGGAGACAGTTTGTTGCCATCTCAATTCGATTCTCAGTATCGGGCGTCTTCTTCTTCTCCCAGAGAACTCGCGGCACCACCCCGAACATGGCTCCACCATCCAACCGAAATCGTCCATCACTGACTACCTGCAGCTGTAATCTACCCATTCTCATCGCGGTCGAAAGTCTATCGGATCGCTGCAAAGGTCGTCGAGGCAATTGCTCACCGGATCAGGGCCGCTCTTCTGCTGTTCCGACTCGCGACTCTGCCGCTGGAACTTGCGCCGACGCTAAGCGGGAGCAGGAGGCGTGGTGAACCGTCGGGTTGACCCAACCCTTCAGGCCGGAAACAAGGTAGGATCGCGGGCGTTCGTTGCAAGGAAGATTCGGCCGTTTATGGGACACGCGACTCAACAGCTGTTGAGAAATACCGCCATAGTGCTGACCGGCGGCGGCGCTCGAGCTGCCTACCAGGTCGGCTTCTTGCGCTGTCTGTCCCGAATGATGCCTGAGGCAGACTTTCCAATCATCACCGGGGTTTCGGCCGGAGCCATTAACGCCGCCTTTCTGGCTGCTCGCAAAGGCTCCTTCCGAGACGCAACATCCGAACTCACGAACCTTTGGAAGAACCTCAGCATCGACCAGGTATACAAGGTCGATCCGATGTCCCTGGCAGGCAATTTGGTGCGCTGGGTGACTCGCCTGGCCTCGGGCGGGGTCTCGCGCTCGCCCCAGGTCAGGAGCATGCTCGATACCACCCCGCTTCGGGATCTCTTGCGCAAGAGCCTGGGTTCAGTAGATGGGGTGATCGAAGGCGTGGCAAGAAATCTCGACCGCGGACGCCTCAGCGCCTTCTCGCTTACCACGATCAAGTTCTCGACCGGCCAGACTGTGACCTGGGTAGAGGGCCGCGATCTCGAGGAATGGAGTCGGCCGAACCGGAGGGGTATCGCAACGCGGATGACCGTTGAGCACGTAATGGCCTCGGCGGCACTCCCCTTCGCGTTCCCGGCCATCGAGATCGCCGGCTCGTGGTACGGCGATGGCGGTGTGCGCATGTACTCACCACTGGCGCCGGCAATTCACCTGGGAGCGGACAAGATCTTGGCGGTATCGACGCGCTATCCACGTTCGGTCGATGAAGCTGATCAACCTTCAGTCGACGGCTACCCACCCCCGGCTCAGATCGCGGGCACCTTACTGAACGCCATCTTCCTCGATGCGATGGACCAGGATGCACATCGACTCGGGCAGATCAACCGGCTACTCGAGGGATCGGCAACGGAAGACTCCGGGCTACGCCCGATCCAGCTCTTGGTGCTCAGACCATCGCAAGATCTCGGACGCTTAGCGGCGGAATTCGAGCCGCAACTGCCAAAGGTTTTCCGGTTCCTGACCCGCGGGTTTGGCACGAGAGAGACCTCTAGCCCCGATATTCTCAGCCTCCTGATGTTTCAACCGGACTATCTAAGCCGCCTGATGGAGATCGGAGAACAGGACGCCGAAGCCCGACGCGACGAGGTGCGGGAATTACTCGAGTCCTAGGAGTGTGTCCGAGTAATCCGCAGACTCGCGTCAGAGGCGCCGTTTGGGCCAGTTGCAAGGCGTCGCGACGCAGCAGGCGATGTGAAAAGCGCCAGCCACCTGTTCAGCGCATTGTCAGGCGGCTGCTCTACTCCTCGTCAGCGTCAACCGGTCGCAGAATCATGTCGTGTTCCGATGCGATTCTCGCAAAATCTTCTGGATTCAGGGGAGTCGCCACTTCACCCGGTTCGGCTCCGATTCTTCGGAAGAAAGAAAGAAGGCCATTTTTGTCGTTCGGGATGGTCGCGAAGACCAGCGTGAAGGGCTCTTGGCCGGTGTTCTTGATGGTGTGCCACGAGCCGGGCGGAATGTACGTTACGTATCCGGCTCGAACTGGGATGTCCTTGGGGTTTCCGTCCTCGTACACCGTGACGACGCCTTCCCCCGACAGGAAGTAACCAATCTCCTCAGTCTTGTCGTGCCGGTGAACCGGCAGAGCACCACCGACTCCCAGGGCGAACTTCGCGAAACTGGCCGACGCTTGCGGGAAGTTGACGGGGTCCACATAGATTTGGAATTCACCGCCAGAGCCGAGTTTATCCTTGCTCTCTGCAAACACCCAGAGATGATCGCCGTCGTCCGGTCCCATAACGACTGCAGTTGGAGTGGTTTCCAGCGCTACACTGGATGACCCTTCGTCCTGTTGCTGACTTTCCGCGGTAAAAGGACTCCACCCAGCGACAAGAAGGCCGAGAATCGCCAGGGTACACGATGGTAGTCGCGGTTCTGAATTTCCACTGATTATGAATCTTCGAAAAATCATCCTCAACTCCTCTCTACTAAAATTGCGCTGCCTCCTTACGGGATCAGCTCTGTCTCGCGTCTTCCCACGACTAACCGCCTGACTCGTATTGGATCGAGAATAACACGCCATTGCTTCCGAGCGAGAAGTAGCCTTCTCGAAACCGGGACCTGTCCAACTGAAAAAGTGGCTGAGACTACTCTGGTATTGACGAGGGTCGAGCCCGCCGCTGGTCACTCTCCGCGCCTAACAAGCCGTCTGCCATCGCTCGGGTACGGGGCTCCCTGGGCAGCGAGAGGGAACAGGAGAGGTTTGAGCCGGCTCCAGGCAGAGACGGCATTGCACCTCACTAGGCGACGGTGATTTCCTCCGACAGAAACACATCCTGAATCGCGTTGAGGAGCACGATTCCCTCTTCCATCGGCCGCTGGAATGCTTTGCGACCCGAAATCATCCCAGTGCCGCCGGCTCTCTTATTGATCACCGCAGTGCGAACCGCTTGAGCCAGGTCTCCTTGGCCTGAAGACGAACCACCGGAGTTGATCAAGCCGATACGTCCCATGTAGCAGTTCGCTACCTGCCAGCGAACCAAGTCGATGGGGTGATCAGGCACCAAATCACTGTAGACCAATGGATGGGTCTTGCCGAAACCAATCGCTCCATAACCGTTGTTATTTGTCGCCTGTTTCTGCTTGATGATGTCCGCCTCGATGGTGACCCCGAGGTGATTCGCCTGGCCCGTCAAATCAGCCGCTGCGTGATAGTCGGTACCACCCGTCTTGAATTCCGGATTCCTCAAGTAACACCACAGGATTGTGGCCATTCCCAGCTCGTGCGCCTGGGCAAATGCTTCTGAGATCTCTACCAACTCGCGAGCGCAGTCGTCGGACCCGAAGTAGATCGTCGCGCCGATGGCAGCCGCGCCGAGATCCCACGCCTGCTCAACGCCGGCGAAGAGCGTCTGCCGGAAAGTATTGGGATAGGTCAGCAGCTCGTTGTGATTTATCTTGACGATAAATGGGATCCTATGCGCATATCTCCTCGACAAGATCCCGAGCACTCCAAGAGTCGACGCCACTCCATTGCAACCTCCCTCGATAGCTAATCGAACGATGTTCTCTGGATCGAAGTAGATCGGATTTGGCGCGAAAGACGCGGCGGCCGAGTGTTCGACACCTTGATCGACCGGCAGAATGGACAGATAGCCCGTCCCAGCTAAGCGGCCACTGCCATAGAGGCGGGCTAGGCTCACCAAGACCGGAGGCTTACGGTCTGACTGAACAAACACATTCTCAATATAATTTGGTCCCGGAAGATGGAGGGCATTCCGAGAAATACCGCTACACTCATGTCGCAACAAACTTTCCGCTTCGTCCCCTAACAGGCCTTCTATCTTCTCCAGGGCACCACTTGTCTCTCTGCCATTCATCCTGGTACTCCCTCCATGATTCAATATCCGAGTATGCCACAGGCTCGCCTGCAATCTTTGTGCGCCAGCGAGCAGATAGCCGAAGTCACTGGTCAGATGGAATCTGCATGATGCGTGAAACAGGCTAAGACAGCAACTCTTGGTCGACCTCGAGATCGAGGCGTCGCAAGAGATTCCCCACGATGTTCGCGGTCAGGCCCCACACCTGGTGTCGACCGACATGGTAGACCCGCAGCAGACGATCAACTCCGTCGATTCGAACCGTTCGATCTTCTACCACTTTGGTTGCAGCGAAGGCGAGCAAGGGAATCGAAAAGACCTCCGAGATCTCATCGAGGTTGGCCGTTGTCTCCAATGGATAGGGGACGGCCCCTACACACGGGATAATCTGAAACCCGCTCGGAGTCGAAGCCTCGTCAAGCTGCCCGAGCTTCAACACCTTCTCGGCGGGCACCCCGATCTCTTCTTCAGTCTCTCGCAGCGCCGTCTGCCAAGCGTCTTCACCACTTTCATGGGCCCCGCCTGGAAAGGCCACCTGTCCTTTGTGGGTCGGTAGCTCGTCGGACCGCTTGGTCAAGATTGTCCAAATTTCCCCAGCATCAACGTAGAGAGGCACGAGCACCGCCGCCTGTCGCTGCTCACCTGGGGCGAGCCGCTTCGGTAGAGGCGATGCCAGGCGCTCTCTCAACTCGTGAATCCAGGTATGGGATGCTTCGGTCATCTCGAAGTGAATCCAGATTTCTCTTCGATGTTCACACCCTTGACGGAGAACACGGCCGTCTCGCTCCCCTCCATTCTAAGTCTCAACCGATAATGATAAGAAGACCTCCCGGAATCGGGTTCTGGATAGCTCGCATGTGGCTGCTCCACTTCAATCTGAAAGGCAACTCGGCCGTCTGGACGAAAAATCGTACCCGTCACTTCACCCCCACTGACCTCCAGTTCAGTTGAAGCACTCTTGTCGAAGTCCAGAACAACCGAGCCGAACTCAACTTCCGATGATATGAGGATCTCGCCCCATCGACCGCCGAACAAGACCAGACGGTCCTTCGCCTCACTGTACTCAATCGACGGAGTCAAGCAGCGAACGAGAAGCCCCTGACGACGCAATGAGCCGAATTGGGGAAGCCCTCTCTGCGACATCTCATAGGGCAAGAATCGGAAGGGGATCTCTGCAGCGTACCAGGCCGTGCCTATCGAGCGATGTGTCGCCCGTTGTGGTGATGCCCAAACCGGCCACAGGAATATCGCGGCCAAAATGGTCACTGCGAAAATGCCGACTGGACGCACTCGCTTGGTCGGCAGTAGCCAGAGGGCCCCGTAAAGCGGCAGGAATCGACCGTTGCCCAAACCCCCTGCCTCTCCCGAAAAATTGAACGGATGCAGCCAGAGGGCCAAGATCGCGGCCAAAACGACTGTGCCGACCAACACGGTCTCGCGCCAGCTGGTGCCCCACCCGGCCAGAATCAACAGCAGTGGAATGAAATACGGAAGGATACCGAGGTTGCGGCCGACAAGAAAGTAAAGGCCATTCCAGCCGAGGAGCTCCCAATCAGGTAGAACCGACAACCGTTGCAGCGACTCATGTCTTTGCAGCCGGCGACCGAGGCCCTCGAGGATGGAGCCCGGGGACTCACCGCTGGGATCGGCCTGGTGACTAGCGCTTGAGACCTCTGCATGACGATCAGATATGGAGCCATCATCAGAACCACGCAAATCGGTAGCGGCGAACAGTAAACCCGCCAGTACTAGGGCTCCGACGACGAACGAACCAGCGGCCCAGCCCTTGTTCGATCGCGGCAGAGATGCGAGCGCCGGCAGAAATAAGCACAGATAGATCGGATCGTGAACTGCTGGGATGCCCAAGAGCAAGCCTGCGAAAAACCATCGAAGAATCACTCGCGGCAGCAAGTTGGGCTCGTGATAGATCTCCGGGGTATCGTGCGCCAGAGGCCTCTCTGCCCGACTTATCGAGACGAAGGCCAGAACAGTTGAAGTCAACAGCAGGATTTGAGGCTCGGCGATGAGGCTTCGAGCAAAGACCACCGACCCAAACACGTACACCAACATCACCAGTGGAGCGCTCGAGCCCCAGCGCCTCTGCAAGACCCTAGCTGCCATGACGCCGGCGATCGCCAACAGCGCCACGTTCGTCAAAAGCGCCGCTCGCATGGAGCCCAAGGCCCCCAACGGACTCATGCTCAACGAGTAGAGTGTCGACTCACCCCGATTCACCTGAAGGGGCCCACCGCCGGCTCCATCCGACGTCATCAACCAAGCTTGAATAAGAAGAAGCGCAAAGCCTCCCATTAAAAGGAACCAAGCACGACCGCCAACCCAGTCAATGCTCCATCTGCTGAAAGTGCCCTTCATACTGTTCTCACCCAATTGGGGCCTCCTCGTGCTCCGATACCCGATATTCCTTGGATGTGCGGCTCTATGACCAAAATAGCGCATCCCGCCGGTTTGCGCAGAGTGACTTCAAATCGCTGCGATTCGCCGGGCAGCAGCGGACGTTGGAGCGGCAGCCAGATCTCGTTCTGCCCCGGGTCAGCCAGGCTCGAGCGCCAGTGAACTGCGAGCACTACCCCGCCAACACCTTCTTCGGCCGCCAGCCAACGTGCGGCACTCTTGTTCGCCAAGCGAACAACCAGAGTTCGCTCCTGCCACTCGGGCCAGGGAGCCTCGGCGCCGTCAACCTCGAGTTCTCCAGGCAGGTCTCGACAGAAAAGTGTCGTGGGCGGAGCTGGCGCTGCGGGAGAGGATCCCACCGGCTCCCTATCGGCCAAATCGACACAGGCTTCGATTAACAGATGGGCGACTCCGGTGGGGTTGTGCTGTCGTTCCACGTAATGCCGCGCTGTCTGCCCCATCTCCTCCAACCGCCTTCGGTCTTCCAGTAGCTTGCCCACGGCTGCGGCCAGCGTTTCGACTTCACCATCCCCTAAGGGCACTTTGAGCACCATGTCCTCGGAAAGTTCCGCGAATTGGGCATAGTCCGAAACCACCGCAGGTCGCCCCATAGCCAAGACTCTGAGTAACGAAGCGGAAGTCTCACCAGCGGTCGGATATCTCAGGTTCAAGCAGAGATCGCAAGTGGCGATCGCCACCTCGAACTCATTGAAGTCAAGAAACCCCATGAGGTGAACTCGGTCGGACACACCTAAACTAGCGGCCTGCTGATCCAAATCGAGCACTGGTGACACCTCCCCAGCGATCATCAAATGCACCTCCCGGAGCGATTCGCTGCCCAGCGCTTCGAGAGCTACGGCAGTCCGCTTGATCGGAGTTTGAAAGCCGAATGTACCGAGCAACATCTGATGAGGCGAAAGCCCCAATCGAGCCCTCATCTTCGATGCAGCTGCCGGCAGCACCGGTTTGGGAAGAGGTACGGCCATCGGTACCTGGCGAACAGCCAGCTCTGGATCGCTCTCTAGGAGAACTCCTCGCGCCCATTCGCTGTGCACGACAACTCCCCGCTGGCGTCGCAATAGATCGCGGTGCAAGGGCAACGAAAATTTAGTGGCGTTTCCCAGCTCGCCCCATCGCCGTGCCCGACCTGCCGACTCACCAATCCAGCCGTGGTCCTTCTCCAACGCGTGTCGATACTTCTCGAGATCGCCGTCTGCAAGCGTCGACTCGACCATCAAGTGGTGCAACACGAGATCGTGCAAAACCAATATTCCGGGTCGCTCCAATGCCAGATCCAGTACCTCCAAGTGGTACTGATTATTTCCCATGTGGTAGAGCGGCACGCGGCCACCCGCACCCGTCTCAGCAGCCGGAGCGAGTTGCCAACTGTCGGTAAAGTCGTCAGCAGTAGGCTGGCCCGTCAAAGCAATAACTCGGAGATCGCAGAGTGGTGCCAAAACCGGTAGCAGGTCACGGCTGTAGTCTGCGATACCGGAGCGCACTGGCGGCAGCGGCGAAACATAATCGATCTTCAGCAAAGTCATTTGCGTATAGGCCAAACGCCCGAAGAAAGTGTGGTGGACTCCAAGCCTCTTACTCTTTCAGCTGAGCATTCAGCCAAGCTTCGATAAACGGTCCCAAGTTACCGTCCAGCACCGCATCCGCGTTACCGGACTCGAATCCAGTGCGATGGTCCTTCACCATTCGATATGGGTGCAAGACATAACTGCGGATCTGGCTGCCCCAAGCGATCTCTTTCTTGTTCTCTTCGATTTCAGCGCTTTCGTCAGCCCGTTTCTGCACTTCCAAGTCGTACAACCTCGTGCGTAGCATCTTCATTGCTGTAGATTTATTCTTGTGCTGGCTGCGCTCGTTCTGGCAGGAGACCACCACCCCACTCGGGCGGTGGGTTATTCGG
>JAZFTL010000359.1:0-5477 GCA_036446675.1 Thermoanaerobaculia bacterium | reverse complement strand
TCTTCAGGTGTTCGATGTCAAAGGCAGGCTGAGCCTTCTCTCCACGACATACCTGGCACGGCGGTATGGTGATCGGGGTCTGGACAGCAGCCGTTTCGATGGCTCGAGAATAAAGATCCGCAAGCTTTTGGGGCATTGAGGGCAGCGTATCAGGAGCCCTGACCCTCCGCAACGGAGG
The DNA here is from genome assembly GCA_036446675.1 of Thermoanaerobaculia bacterium. GTDB lineage: Bacteria > Acidobacteriota > Thermoanaerobaculia > Multivoradales > JAHEKO01 > JAZFTL01. The sequence continues at coordinate 5,299 of JAZFTL010000359.1, read as the reverse complement.
CTTATCTTGTCGCGCGAGCCCCGTGGCGACTCCGCCGATAGTGGGGACGAAGAGGGAGGTGCCTAGCGTTGAAATCCCTCTGCCTATTGTCGGCCAAAGCGAGAATCTGCGAGTGTAGAGTGTCTGCTGGGCGGTCGGCAGACGGACGTCCTCGATGGCCATGGATCAGATGCTGGGGCTCTCCGCCACGCCACTGAGCACCTGAGACCGTGTCGATGACTCGCTGCTCATTGGCATGCGTCCCGTAAAGGGACATAGTCGCTCTGCAGTTAGCCCGGTCACGATCGCCGGCCTAATAGGGGTATTTTCAGGTGACGTTGCGACGCTTTGGGTTCTTGCGGTAAAATCTCTCGAAAGAACGGCTATACTTTCGTTTTCGCGCTCAGCGCTGGTTTTTTCTCCGAAGAGATCTCATGAAGGCAGTAATTCTAGCAGGTGGTAAGGGCACGCGTCTGTCTGAGGAAACGCAGACTCGGCCAAAGCCGATGGTAGAGATTGGTGGCAAGCCAATCTTGTGGCACATCATGAAGATCTATTCTTCCTATGGAATCAACGAGTTCATCATTTGTCTGGGCTACCGCGGCTATGTCATCAAGGAGTACTTTGCCAACTACTTTCTGCACACCTCGGATGTAACTTTTGATCTAGCGAAAAACTCGATGGATGTGCATCAGAATACAGCCGAGCCATGGCGGGTGACGTTGGTAGATACGGGCGACGACTCCGGCACGGGAGGTCGCTTGCGACGGGTGCGCGAGTACCTCGAAGACGAGGATTTTTGCTTCACCTATGGCGATGGCGTCAGCGACGTCAACATCGCCAAGCTTCTAGCTTTTCATCGAGGGCACGGGCGGCAGGCCACGATGACCGCCATTCAGCCGCCGTCCAAGTACGGGGTACTGGGCTTTGATGGCGACGAGGTCAAGACTTTTTGGGAAAAGCCGGTTGATCAAGGGGGATGGATCAATGGCGGCTTCTTCGTTTTGTCGCCGCAGGTCATCGATACGATCGACTCAGATGAGATGCATTTTGAGCACGCTCCGATGAAGCGCCTCGTCGAGTCTGGGCAGTTGTGTGCCTATCAACACCACGGATACTGGCAGTGTCTCGACTCGCTTTACGACAAGAACATACTGGAGCTGGCATGGGCTTCGAATGAAGCTCCCTGGAAGGTCTGGGACTGAGTGGTCACTCGTACCCATTCCTAAAGTCAGGGCCCGCCAATGATCGTTCGCCGAACCGCCATTCCCGACACTTGTCTGATCGAGCTAGAGCGTATCGAGGATCATCGAGGCTTCTTTGCGCGCACGTTCTGCAGCAGTGAGCTTCGAGCCCGAGGTCTGACCGCTGAGATCGCTCAGACCAGTATCTCCTACAATCACCGGAAGGGTACGCTCCGCGGCATGCATTGCCAAGTGGCTCCCCACGAAGAGGTCAAATACGTCCGCTGCACCGGTGGAAGGATTTTCGATGTGGCTCTAGATCTCAGAAGCGATTCGCCGACCTTCTTGAAGTATTTTTCCGTAGAGCTTTCGGCCGAAAACCGGAAAATACTCTACGTTCCGAAAGGGGTAGCACACGGCTTCCTGACTCTGGAGGACGAGTGCGAAGTTTTGTACCAGATGCAGGTGCCATTTCACTCGGAATCGAGTCGCGGAGTGCGTTGGAACGATCCCCGTTTCGGTATTGTTTGGCCATCAGACCCTGTGGTCATTTCAGAACGGGACCAGAATTTTCCGGACTTCGAACTCTAGCAATATGAACGACTCGACTCTCAGAGAAGTCATCGAAGATCTGAATTCCGCCGCGGTCGGACGGGAAATGCTCGCTCTAGCGTCGGAACTTTTTCCGATCTGCCGCAGTATCACGGGTCAGGGCGTCCGGAAGACCTTGGCTCTTCTGCAGGAGGTCATCCCTGTGGAAGTCCATGAAGTGGCTTCGGGAACCGAGGTTTTCGACTGGACAGTTCCGAACGAATGGAATATTCGTGGCGCATACATCCGGGATCCCAGCGGGCGCAAGATAGTCGATTTCAGTTCCTCCAATCTCCATGTGGTCAGCTACAGTAGTCCGGTACAGGGGGTCTTCTCGCTGGAAGAGCTCAGGCCGCACCTGCATTCCATTCCGGAGCATCCCGATTGGATTCCGTACCGCACTTCCTATTACCAGGAGACCTGGGGATTCTGTCTATCCCATCGTCAGCTTTCCGAGTTGAAAGAGGGCGACTATGAAGTGTCGATCGATGCCTCACTCGAAGCCGGTTACCTGACCTACGGAGAATTGGTTCTGCCGGGAGAGACCCCCGCAGAGGTTCTGCTCTCGTGTCATATCTGCCACCCATCGCTCTGCAACGATAATCTTTCCGGATTGGTGGTCAGCGCCTTCCTGGCTCGTGCTCTGGGGAAGATCTCGAGAAAATTTACCTATCGATTCATTTTCATCCCGGGAACGATCGGTTCCATCACCTGGTTGGCGAAGAATGAAGAGACCGTACATCGCATCCATGCCGGGCTGGTTCTGGCAAATCTTGGTGATGCGGGAGACTTTACCTACAAGCGCAGCCGTCAGAACAATTCTTCCATCGACACCGCTGTAGTCCAGGCGCTCGTAGACAGTGGCCTGGAATACGAAATCGAGGATTTTGTACCGTTCGGATACGACGAGCGTCAATACTGCTCACCTGGATTCAATCTGCCGGTGGGCTCTTTGACCCGGACTCCCTATGGTCGCTATCCGCAGTACCATACATCTGCAGACGACCTGGATTTCATTCGTTCCGATGCCCTCGGCGGATCTCTCTCGCTCTACCTAGACGTTCTCGCAATCCTCGAACAAGATCGCACCTACCTCAACTTGAACCCAAAATGCGAGCCTCAACTCGGGCGCAGAGGGCTTTATGGAAGCCTTGGAGGGCGTTCCGATGGCCGCGAACGGGAGCTGGCCACGTTATGGGTACTGAACTACTCCGACGGCCATCATTCGTTGCTGCGTATTGCTGAGCGGTCAGGCCTGAAGTTCTCCGCAATCGCCGCGGCCGCGCAGCGGCTTCTCGGAGCGGATCTTCTGGAAGAGGTCAGCTGATGGGGACGACATCTCGAATGGTCCCTTTCTCGTGGGATTCAAGAGTAGATCACTCTGGATCAAGTAGCGCCGTCGATTCCGAGAGAGGGAGGCGCTGTCATCGGGGTTCGCATTCCAGTCCAGAGTCCTCGTAGCTTCGAGAGCACCGCCGCCTGATTCCCCTTCATTGCTTCGCGCAGAAAGGCTGCGGGTATTGCGGCGAGCAGGAAGAGCAAGAAGCTCGTCCACTGCAACGGACTTGCGTACCTTCTCACGAAGAGGGCCGTGGAGCGACCGGTTTGGAACGTCCGGCCCGGCTTATAGCTCCCTGTGGTGTGAGAGACCATATGCCAGAGACGGGCTCGATGGGCGTAATAACTTCGATAGCCGAGTTCCTTCATCCGCATACACCAATCTGCATCTTCGACTGAGAGGTGGAAGAGTGGGTCGAACAGCCCGACCTCGACCAGTACGTTGCGACGGACCAGCATGGCACAGCCATTGACGTAGTCCACCTCCTCGTCTCGGTCGTACTGCCCGCGATCGATCTTCCCCATACCCCTCTCCTTGGTGACCGCTTCGCGAAAGCAGATTCTCCCACCTGCCGACCAGAGGCGGTTGCGGTCTCCGTAGTAATAGGACTTGGGTCCGACACAACCGATGGTCTCGTCACTCTCCGCTACCTTGACCATTTCGGAGAGAAGAGAAGGAGCGACTTCGATATCGTTGTTGAGCACCAAGAAGTACTCGTAAGGGCCGATGAGGCCGCGCTGGAGCCCGAGGTTGAGGCCGCCGGCAGCCCCCAAGTTCTGTTCGGTGCGGACCTGTACGACATCTGGAAACCGCTCGTTGATCGCCTCGAGCGATCCATCCGATGAGCCGTTGTCGACTACGAGTATCTCGAGATCTCCATAGGTCAATTCCTGCAGACTTTGCAGAGTTTGAAGCGTGACTTCACGCCCGTTGTAATTGAGGACGATAGCTAGGACAGGGAGTTCGTGCATAGTAGTAGGAGTGTCGCCGACAAGCAGCCGACTGGAGAGTCAAGTGGATCGCGACTCGCTGCGAGCCCCAAGGCAGGTGACCCCCGCGAAGGCTACGGCGAATCGATCACGAAAATCAAGAGAAATCGCTGACCTTGCTATATTGAGGGTCACTCATGGACGGAACGCACCGGAAAGGGTCCGATTCCAGGCCCCGAGTAGTCGGCCTCATTCCTGCCGCAGGTCGGGGGACCCGTTTGGGCTCGCTGCCCTTCAGCAAGGAACTCTATCCGATAGGATCCGCTAGATTTGCGCCGGGTCAACCGATTCGAGAGAGGGTCGTCGCCGAGTGCCTCCTTTCCCAGATGCGGGAAGCGCGTATCTCTCGGGCACTGATCATTCTGCGAGCCGGTAAGGGAGACATCAAGTCTTACTTCGGCTCAGGGCGAGATCACGGCTTGGCGCTGACCTATGTGGAGCTGGCCGACTCCAACTCGGTTGTAGACTCCTTGGCCCAGGCTTTGGCCGCGGTTAGCGGCGCGCAGATCGCTATAGGATTCCCCGACGTTCTGCTGCGCCCCTATGATGCCCTGAAGAGATTGATCAGCCGGCACCGGCGTGGAAGCTCGGAAGTGACTCTAGGCCTCTTTCCGACGGATCATCCTGCCAAGGCTGACATGGTCGAATGTGACAGCCAAGGTCGAGTTCGGAAACTCCTCATCAAGCCCAAGGAGAGTGACCTCCGATTCACTTGGATGCTCGCTGTCTGGAGTCCACTCTTTTCTAGATTCTTTCTTCGATTCCATCTGGAGGACTCGAGGGCCGAGGGAACGGTCCGAGGCGCAGGCCGCGAGACCTATCCCAGCGATGTCATCCAAGCCGCGATCGACCAGGGAATGAAGGTAGGCTCGCTCCGATTCGAAGACGGACGATGCCTCGACATCGGCACCCCAGAGGATCTCGCTCGCTCCGTCGATCTACAGCGGTGGATCTGAGCACTTTGGTGAAGAGACTTGGGTCAGAGGTTTCCAGATCCGACGTGCTCCTCGCTCTGGGCTCGACATTTTCCCTACCGCAGCAGCGGAATATCGCGGCCATGATGGTCTCGATGTCGCCTGGAAATTCTGACATCATCCGTTGAAGGAATCTGATGCAAGAGGATCTCACAGTGCCATCGCCCCCGGCTCGCTTCTTGAAGGGCCGTGCCGTGGGGTTGGGGATTCTCTTCGTTGTGGCGCTGGCGATTCGCCTTTGGT